>CAIJOU010000835.1 GCA_903822375.1 Candidatus Hydrogenedentota bacterium | reverse complement strand
GGGTATGAGGTTAAACGACTGAAACACAAAGCCGATGTGCTCCCGGCGCCACGTCGAAAGCTCGTCCTCGGTCATGTCGCTGATGTTGCTGTCCAGAACCCAGCAGTCTCCGTCCGTGGAACGGTCAATGCCGGCGATAATGTGCAGCAGCGTCGATTTGCCCGAGCCGGACGGACCCATCAGCGAAAGATATTCGCCCGCCGCCACGTCAAGGTCGATATGGTCCAGTGCGACCACCTCATTGTCGCCGTGGGCAAAGACCTTGCTCAGGTCCCTGATCCGCACCACCGGTTCTTTGGAGGATGTTTTCACGGTGTCCTCCGTCGTCATTTTGGCGCTGCCACGACGCGCGCGCCTGCGGCTATCTTGTCCAGCGGGGAGACGATGAGCGTTTCGTTGCCGGTCAGTCCTTCCACGATCTCAACGCCTTTTTCGGCCTCCGTCCCAAGCTTCACCCGCACCGTCGTTGCCTGATCTCCGGTGACCGCGTACACCGTGCTTCCCTCGGCACCATGCACCACCGCCGCCTTGGGTATCCACAGCCGCGTTTGGCCGCTTGTGCCCGGAGCCGCGCCGGCCGTGTCTCCCAGAAAGGTCACCCGCGCATTGACCTCGGTCCGAATCGCCTCATCCGGGTCGGTAATGCGCACCTTGGTCTGCACCGTGCCCTTTTGCCGGTCCGCCTGCGGCGAGATGTCATCCACCAGCCCCGAATAGATTCGGTCCGGATTGGAATCCAGCCGGATTTCGGTTCTCTGCCCGGTTTTCACCTTGGACAGGTCCGCCTGGTTCACATCAACCTCGACCTGCAGGTCACTCATGTCCGCCATGGTCACCACCGAACTCTTGGCGCCCCGGCTGCCGCCAAAATTGGTGTTCGTCACCAGTTCGCCCTGCTCGGCCAGTTTCTCCAGGATGGTGCCGCTGATTGGGGCCTTAATCACGGTGTTGGCCAGCGTGGTCTTGATGTAATCCAGATTGGCCTCGGCCTCGCGCAGTTGCGCCTCGGCCGCGTCGATTACCTCGTGCCGCGGTCCCACTGTCACCAGTTCGGCGTTCTTTTGCGCCGAATTCAACTGCGCCCTGGCAACATCGCGGGCGGCCCGGGCGCGGTCAAGGTCTTGGGAGGATGCCACGCCGTCTCTTGTGAGTGATTCCGCACGCTTGAAGTCTTCTTCCGCGTTGCGCAGCGTTGCCTGCGCCGAGGCGACGCTTGCTTGGGACGCGGCTATCTCCTGCGGGCGTGATCCCGCCTTCAATTCGTCGAGCCGGGCGCGCAGCGCCCCCACCATGGCCTCTGAAGACCGCACCTGCGCCTGATAGTCCTCGTCTTCCAGCCGCAGCAGCACATCGCCTTCCTTGACCCGGTCGCCCCGCTTCACGCAAAGCTCCTTGACCCGGCCGATAATCTTCGAACTCACTTCGATCTTGTGCCTCGGCACCACATAGCCGCTGGCCGTCACCAGGGGGACGCCCTTGTCGGCCGATACGGTCTCTTTTTCAACCCGCGCGGTCCTCACCGGAATGGGCGCGTGCATCTGTATATAAACGCCATAACCGGTCGCACCCGCCACGACAACAAGCACCACCCATTTCCAGAGACGACCCCGCCGCCGCGTCCGCTTGCGTTCCTTGTCTATGCGCAGCTTGGAAAGCTGTCCGTCCAGGTTTTCGTTTGTCATTGTGTTCTTTCTCTCTCCATTGACCGATGTCCCTGTTCCGCTCTATACCTGCCGCAACGCCGCAAGCACCGGCTGCCTGGAGGCAGCCCATGCGGGCGGGAAGCCCCCGGCAATTCCCATAAACGCGGCGAATAACATGCCCTGGAACATCAGTCCGGGCGTTATTGTAAAGTAAAAGACAATCTCGCTAAAGGAATTGAAATTGGTGGTGCCCGTGGCGAGCCCGTTGATAGGCAGCGCCAGCGCGCAGCCCAGCGCACCGCCCAGCAGGGCAAGGCACACCGACTCAATAAGGAAACTGGTCAGCACCGCACCCGGCGTGAACCCAAGGATGCGCAGTGTGCCAATCTCCCTGACACGGCTGGCAACATTGGCGTACATCGTGTTCATGCCGGCAAAACACGCGCCCACGGCCATGGTGAACGCCAGGAACAGGGCAAACGCCTTTACGGGCTTCGCCGTCTTGGTCTGGTCAAGATAATACTTCTCCTCATCCACGGCCATAAGCTTCAACCGGCGGTCCTTGTCCACAGCATCCTGAATCTGCTCCACCGCGGCGCGGTCCGCCGCCTGAACCAGGACCGTGCTGTAGTTCAACCGGTCGAATTCCTGCATGACCTCTTTGTAATCCGCCCATATCTCGGAGTCGTAGGCCGTTCCCTGCGCATCGAAAATGCCCACCACGGTGAATTTGCCGCGGCCCAGCCGCGGCGTGTCACCCACGCGGAAGCCTTGGAAGCGCGTCGATACGGAGCGTGCCACAATAGCCTCCCGCAGGCCCGGACGCATCATGCGGCCCTCCACTATCTGCACCGCCGGCCGCAGCAGGAATGCGTTCGGGTGAACGCCCCGCACTTGAACGTTGGAGGTCTTCCCGTTGTTCCTCGGCTTGTTCACCAGCGTTATTTCCTCCGGGGCGGCAAGGGGTTCCCCGTCGAGGTCTCTGGCAATACCCGGAAGATTGCGGACAATCTGGCACTGGTCCAGGCTGACCTCGCTTTGTCCCTCGGCCTGGGCGCCTGCCCGCATGATGATCACGTTCAGCGGGTTGCCCGTGGTGTTCAAGGCCCGTTCGATGCCCTGCGCCAGCGACATGACGATAATGAACGTCGCCACTACCAGTCCGAAGGTTATCGTCGTGGTGGCCGTGCTTTTCCAGCGCGTGACCAGGTAGCGCGTGTTGTACTTGAGTGGAATAAGCACGGCTATTCCATCCTACGCATCGCCGTGGTGATGCCCATATTGGCCGCCTGCCGTGCGGGGATGAAGCCCGAAACAAGCCCTATTAAGACGCCCGCGGCCACCACGGCCGCGTAGGTGGACAGACCGGGGTCGAACTTCTGGATGAATCCCTGCGTGATTCGGTCCAGATCCAGCAGGCGGAGCGATTCGCCCAGCGCGAGTCCGACCCCTGCACCCACCAGCGAGATGAACAGTGCCTCCGCCATGACCAG
>CAIJOU010000834.1 GCA_903822375.1 Candidatus Hydrogenedentota bacterium | reverse complement strand
CCGCCGCGCCCGCCGCCGCGTCCTCCGCGGTCGCCCCGCGGCCGTCCGCTGTCGCGCTCCGGCCTGCGTCCCTCGCCGGCCCGCGCCGGGTCGTCAAGTCCGGCAACCCGCTCGCCGGGGACGATGTCGCCAAGATAGATCCAGCACTTGACGCCAATGGTGCCGTAGGTCGTATAGCTCGTCGCCGTGCCGTAGTCCACATTGGCGCGCAGCGTGTGCAGCGGGACGCTGCCCTCGCGCGACTGCTCGGTGCGGGCGATTTCGGCGCCGTTAAGCCGGCCCGACACGCGCAGGCGGATGCCCTTGGCGCCCAGGCGCATGCTGTTCTGCATCGCTTTCTTCATGGCGCGCCGGAAGGACACGCGCTTCTCAAGGTCCATGGCGAGCCGCTCGGCCACGAGCTGCGCGCACAGGTCCGGCATCACGACCTCGCGGATGTCGAGCATCACTTCCTGGCCGGTCAGCATCTCAAGCTCCTTGCGGAGCTCCTCAACGCGGTCACCCTTCTGGCCGATCACCAGACCGGGACGCCCGGCGAACACAATAACCTTGGTCTTGCGGCCGGCGCGCTCGATGTCAATCTTCGCAACGTCCGCGCGTCCCTCGCCGACGTTCTTGTCGAGGCGGCGCTTGAGGTAGCGGCGGATTTCGAGGTCCTTGTGCAGCAGTTCCACGTAATCGCGCTTTGCATACCAGCGGGACGACCAGTTCTGGATAACGCCCAGCCGGAAGCCAAAGGGATGAACCTTCTGACCCATTCTGTTCTTTCTCCTTACTTGTCCGTAATCACGAGTTCAACGTGGCTGCTGCGGTGGCGCGTCTTGCCGGCGCGGCCGCGGGGCATCGACTGGAAGCGGTAGAGGGTCCGACCCTCGTTCACCGTAATCCAGCTGACGACCATGTCGTCCGTGTCGATGCGCTGCCGCTTCTCGCGCGCCTCATGCTCCGCATTGGCGACGGCCGAATCCAGAAGCTTCCGGATTGGCTCGGCCGAGCCCTTTATGCAGAAGAGCAGGATGTCCCGCGCGTCGGCGACCCGCTTGCCGCGGATCAAACCCGCAACCAGGCGCGCCTTGCGCGGCGCGATCTGCATGTTTTTCAATTTGGCTATTGCCGTAGGCATCCCTTGGACTCCTGTCACTTTCCGCCCGCGTGACCCTTGAAGGTCCGCGTCGGCGCGAATTCACCCAGCTTGTGCCCGACCATGTTCTCCGTCACAAACACAGCAATGAAGGTCTTGCCGTTGTGAACGGAGATCGTCAGGCCCACCATGTCGGGCACGACGGTCGAGCGCCGCGACCACGTCTTGATAACGCGGCGGTCACCCGTGCTCTGCTGTCGGAGAACTTTCTCCAGCAGCGAACCCTCGATGAAATAGCCTTTCTTAAGCGAGCGGGCCACTTCTTACTCTCCTTGTCTTCCGCGCGGCGCGCGGACTCAGGCGTTCCGCCTACGAATAATGTACTGGTTTGTCCGGCTGTTCTTCTTGCGCGTCTTGTAACCCTTGGTCGGCTTGCCCCAGGGGGTTACCGGGTGGCGTCCGCCCGAGGTGCGGCCTTCGCCGCCGCCGTGCGGATGGTCCACAGGGTTCATCACGACGCCGCGCACCTTGGGCCGACGGCCCATCCAGCGTGTGCGCCCGGCCTTGCCAATGTTTATGTTCTGGTGCTCTTCGTTGCCCACGACCCCGATGGTCGCACGGCATTCGCTCAACACGCGCCGCATCTCGCCCGAGGGCAGACGCAGCACGACATAGCGGCCTTCTTTCGCAAGCAGCTGGCAGCCGTTGCCCGCGGACCGGGCAATCTTGCCGCCGCCGCCCGGCGTCAGCTCGACGTTGTGCACATTCGCGCCCAGCGGGATGTTCGCCAGCGGCATGCTGTTGCCGACTTCGTACTCCGGCTGCGCGCCGCTCATCACGGTCTGCCCGACCTTGAGGCCGTTCGGCGCGACAATGTAGCGCTTCTCGCCGTCGGCGTAGAACACGAGCGCGATGCGCGCGCTGCGGTTCGGGTCGTACTCAACCGCCGCCACGGAACCCGGAATGTTGTCCTTGTCCCTGCGGAAGTCTACGATACGGTACTTCTTGCGGGTGCCGCCGCCGCGGCGGCGCATCGTGATCCGGCCCAGGTTGTTGCGGCCGTTACTCCGCCGCTTGATGACAACCAGGCTCTTCTCCGGGGTCGTCTTCGTGATTTCCGCAAAATCCGACACGCTCATCTCGCGGCGAGACGGTGTGTACGGCTTGAATCGTTTTAGGGGCATTGTCCGGCCTCCTCAGATAAGTTCGATCTTGTCGCCCGCGCGCAGCGTCACAATGGCCTTCTTCCAGCTCGCGCGCCGTCCCGCCCGGCGCGAGGCCATGCGGTTGCGAATCTTGCCCTGGTAGTTCATCGTGTTCACCGACACCACCTTGATTCCACTGGCCTGGAAGATCTGCTCGATAGCGTCCCGAATCTGGCCCTTCGTGGCCTTGGGGTTCACGCGAAACGTGTACTGGTTGGCCTTGGCCACCTGTATCTGCGCCTCTTCCGTGATGATCGGCCGCTCAATAATCTTGTGCGGGTCTACTCTCATGAAAGTCGCTCCTCAAGCTGCGCCACCGCTTCTTCCTGCACAACAATCCGCACAGCGCGAAGCACGTCCAGCACGTTCACATCGGCCGCCGTTCGAACCGTCACGCGCGGAAGGTTCCGGGCCGACAAAAGTATGTTTTCATCCATGCCCGCGGTGACAATCAGGGTCTTGCGCCCCTCGGGGGCGACCTTCCCGACCATCTGGGCGAAAGGCTTCGTCTTGGGCGCCTCGAAGGCCAAGCCGCGCAGGACGCTGAGGCGCTCGTTGCGCACCCGGTCGCTGAGCACGCAGCACAGGGCCTGGCGCTTCATCCGCACCGGCAGGTTCTGCCGGTAGTCGCGCGGGACCGGTCCGAAGATCGTGCCGCCGCCGCGCATGTGCGGCTCGCGGCTGCTGCCCTGGCGCGCGCGCCCCGTGCCCTTCTGGCGGAAGGGCTTGATGCCGCCGCCGGAAACTTCGGCGCGGGTCTTCGTCTTGTGCGTGCCCTGGCGCTTGTTCGCCAGCAGGCCCACCACCACGTCATGCACCATCGCCTCGTTGAGCGGCGCGGCAAAGACCGATTCGGTGGCGTCCACGGCACCCAAGTCGGCGCCCTCCATATTTACCACTTTCAGGGATGCCATTACTTGGACCCTTTCACGCTGTGCTTGACCACCACGAAGCCGCCGCGCGCTCCGGGAACCGCTCCGCGAACCACGAGCAGGTTCTTCTCCGGAACGACATCCACGACCTGGAGGTTCTGCACGGTAATCTTTACATCACCCATGTGCCCGGGCATCTTCTTGCCCTTGACCACTTCGGACGGGTCGGCACTGGCGCCGATGGAACCGGGAGCCCGGTGGAACATCGAGCCGTGGCCGCCCGGGCCGCCCTTGAATCCGTGGCGCTTCATGACGCCCTGGAAGCCTTTGCCCTTCGAGGTGCCGCAGATGTCCACGTGGTCGCCGGCCTTGAAGATGTCGGTGCGAACCTCGTCGCCCGCCTTCAACTCGCTCGCCGCCTCGACGCGGAACTCGCGGAGCAGCCGCTTGGGCGGCAACCCTTTGGCCTTGAAGTGATTGAGCAGCGGCTTGGTGCAACGCTTCTCTTTCACGTCGTCAAAGCCCACCTGCACCGCCTCGTACCCATCGTGGTCCTTGGTCTTGCGCTGGACCACTGTGCACGGCCCCGCCTCGAGGAGGGTCACGTCAATCCAGAGACCTTCCTCGGTGAATATGCGGGTCATGCCCAGCTTTCGCCCCAACAAACCTTTCAGCATCGTATCTAGTCCTTAAACGTGGTGCGCACTGCGGCCAGGGGGCCGTTCGCGCGCTTGCCGCCGTTATTGCTTGATTTCCACGTCCACACCCGCCGGGAGCACCAGTTTCATCAGTGCGTCCACGGTATTGGCACTCGGGCCGACAATGTCAATCAACCGCTTGTGCGTCCGCCGCTCGAACTGCTCACGGGACTTCTTGTCAATATGCGGCCCGCGCAGCACTGTCAGCTTGGACATCGTCGTCGGCAGCGGCACCGGGCCCCGCACCTCGGCGCCCGTCCTTTTGGCTGCGTCCACGATTCCGGTCGTCGCCTGATCCAGAAGACGGTGGTCGTATGCGCGCAGCTTGATTCGAATCTTGTGGCTTGAAGCCATTTCCTACTCTCCGACCTGGCGCCTCGGCCGCAGCGTTTGCCGCGCGTAAGGCGCCGGTTGAACCCGTGAACGGAGCAGACCCGCCAGGGCCGGCCCCCGCCGCAGCGGGATTACTCGAGAATCTTGGTCACCACGCCGGCGCCGACCGTGCGGCCGCCCTCGCGGATGGCGAAACGAAGCTCTTCATTCATTGCGATCGGCATGATCAGCTCGCCGGTAATCGTCACGTTGTCGCCCGGCATCACCATCTCCATGCCCTCGGGAAGGTCCATCTTGCCCGTCACGTCCGTCGTGCGGAAGTAGAACTGCGGACGGTATCCGTTGAAGAACGGCGTATGGCGCCCGCCCTCCTCCTTCGTCAGCACGTAAACCTCGCCGAGGAACTTCGTGTGCGGCTTGATCGACTTGGGCTTGCAGACCACCATCCCGCGCTCGACCATCGTGCGGTCGATGCCGCGAAGCAGCAGGCCGACGTTGTCGCCCGCCTGGCCCTCGTCCATGATCTTGCGGAACATTTCCACGCCCGTCACCGTCGTCTCCTTCACCTCGGGCATGATCCCCACCAGCTCCACCTTCTCGCCAACCTTAACCTTGCCCTGCTCGATGCGGCCCGTCACCACCGTACCGCGGCCCGTGATCGTGAACACGTCCTCGACAGGCATCAGGAAGTCGCGGTCAAGCGCGCGCGCAGGCGTCGGGATGTAGTCGTCCACCGCCTTCATCAGCTCGTGGATCTTCGCCTCGGCCTCGGGATCACCCTCCATCGCCTTCAGCGCGGAGCCGCGGATGATGGGAATGTCGTCGCCCGGGAACTCGTACTTGTTCAGAAGGTCGCGAAGGTCAAGCTCGACCAGGTCCAGAAGCTCCGGATCGTCGACCATGTCAACCTTGTTCATCCAAACCACCAGCGAGGGAACGTTCACCTGGCGCGCAAGAAGGATGTGCTCGCGCGTCTGGGCCATCGGGCCGTCGTCCGCCGCGACCACGAGGATCGCGCCGTCCATCTGCGCCGCGCCGGTGATCATGTTCTTGATATAGTCCGCGTGGCCCGGGCAGTCGACGTGCGCATAGTGCCGCGCGTCCGTCTCGTACTCCACGTGAGCAATTGAAATCGTGATGCCGCGCTCTTTCTCTTCGGGCGCCTTGTCGATCATCGCGAAGTCCATGGCCTTTGCCTGGCCCGTCTTCGAAAGCACCTTCGTGATCGCGCTCGTCAGCGTCGTCTTGCCATGGTCCACGTGGCCGATGGTGCCCACGTTCACGTGAGGCTTGTTCCGCTGAAATTTTTCCTTCGCCATCTCTATAGTTCCTTGTTGCTGGTAAGCCCGCGCACCGCCGAAAACCACGCGTTTCCGGGGGGCGCCGCGTCACGCCGAAGAGCCGTCAAACAACCCATAAAATGCAATGGAGCCCACGATCAGAATCGAACTGATGACCCCTTCCTTACCATGGAAGTGCTCTACCGACTGAGCTACGCGGGCGTTTCAACACGAATCTACGCTACTGCCACAAAATGGAGCGGGAAACGAGGCTCGAACTCGCGACCCTCAGCTTGGAAGGCTGACGCTCTACCAACTGAGCTATTCCCGCAGCAGACATTCCCAAAGACCCGCCGTCCGCAAAGGGAGGGCGAGCCTGGATTTACAACTGGTGGTGGGAGTTGGATTTGAACCAACGTAGGCGCTAGCCAACGGGTTTACAGCCCGTCCCCTTTAGCCGCTCGGGCATCCCACCACGATGCCGCCGCCCCGGGGAAGGGCGGACTATGCACAAAGGTTCAACTGTCGTGTCTATGGTGGAGCTGGCGAAGGGAATCGAACCCCCGACCTGCTGATTACAAGTCAGCTGCTCTACCAACTGAGCTACGCCAGCGCGTCGACCCAGAAACAAACGCCGCCCGCGCTGACGCGGACGACCGTCAGATAAAGTACCAAAAAAGCCCACCCCTTGTCAAGCGCGGCGTGCCCCGCACAACGCCCTGTCCGCCGGGCGGAACAGGCCGGGCCAAGTGCCACCAAAGTATTGCACATCCCGCGTCCTGCGGCTATGCTTTAGGCCATAGGAGACCTAGCCCATGCTGTTCCATGCCTGTCTTGTGTGCATTTGTGCGTTTACCGCCGAAGCTCCGCTCACTATTGCTTCCGAATCGGGCAACATTGCCGTGCAACTGTCGCCGGCTGGCGGGGTTAGCGCGATTCGGCTGAGTCCCGGCGGTGCCTTTGTTCCCACAGAGGGAGGCACGGAAATCGGGACTGCCCGCGCCAAGGGCGAGGCCATCCGGGTCACGTCCGGCGGCGGCACAATGTTACGCCACGCCTTTACGGACGACAAGTCGGGACAAATCTACACCGTGACCGAGCGGTTCTCGCCCGCGCGGGACAGTATCCGCTGGGAGGTGGAGATCACCGGGGAGAGCGACTTTTCCGCGGAAATCGTCACCCGGCTCCTGGTGCCGGTTGAAGGCGACGCCCGGTTTTGGACGGCATGGTCCGACCCGCTGCGTTCGGATGAGGGGTGGCACGATCCGATGGAGCCGCAGCCTGTCCAGGACCACACCTGGTACTACGGCGCGCCCGCGTTCACCCAAAAGAAGACGCTGGTCAGCTACTGCCCGCTGCACGGCGACACCTTCTGCATCCCCATGGCCACCACGCTCTTCCCCGGGCAGGACCGCGGCCTGAGCCTGATCCTTTCGCCCGACGACGCCCTGCTGGACTTGGAACTGCGCACCACCCGGGACGGAGGTCTTGCCTTTGCCCACATAAACCACCGCATCGGCAAGGACCGTCCGGTCCGCTTTGCCATGGATATTGTGGCGCACCCGGCCGATCCGCGCGCGGCGCTCGGATGGATGGCCGCCCGCTATCCCGAGTACTTCGAGCCGCCGCTACCCGCCGCGCACGACATCGCGGGATGCGGCGCCTATTCCTCCTACGAGGGCGACCTGGACGCGGAGAAGTTCCGCAAGATGGCGTTCCGCGTGAACTGGAAGGCCAGCTTCGACTTTCCCTACATGGGCATGTTTATGCCGCCCGTACCCGGCGATGACGACCGGTGGTTCCGCTTCAACGACAAGGCCTGCGGCCAGCCGCTGCCCGGCGAGGACAATTGGTCCTCCGTTGCGCGCATGCGCGCCTACTCGGAGAAAATGCGCGGTTATGGGTTCTATGTGCTCAATTACTTCAACGTCACCGAATTCGGCGTGAACCTCAAAGGGGCCGACGCCGTCACCCCCGGCGCGGACAAAGACCCGGAGGCGTGGCGCAATGCCAACGACTTCACCTACACCCGCGTGGCCGACGGGGTGCTGTCTTTGCCGAAAGGCGGATACTGGGGCACCTGGGGGGCGGCCGTCGCCATGGATCCGGGCGGTCCCGACTACCAGAAGTTCCTGCTTGACCAGGCGCGACGGCATGTGGAGAAACTGCCCGCCTCGTCCGGCGTGTGCATCGACCGCATGGACTGGCTGCGCATGCCCAACCCAAACGCCGACGACGGGGAAAGCTGGGTCGACGGCAAGCCCTGCCGCCTGCTCTATTCGTCCTGGCGCGACCTGATGCCCAAGCTGGCGCCCATCTTTCACGACGCCGGCAAGTTCATCTTTGTCAACAACCACCTCAAGCGCATCGACCTGCTGCGCCATGTGGACGGGATCTACTGCGAGTTTGCCGACAACGGCCGCGCGCTCAATGCGACGGGACTGCTCACCGTGCACAAGCCGGCCATCGGCTGGACCGTCAGCGTGGACACCCTCAAGCCCGACCCCGATGGTTTCTTTCAGCGCTACATGTACATGGGCGTCTTCCCCACCGTGCCGCTCTCGGGCAACGACCACACCATCGTGCCCAGCGAATGGGCGGACAAATACTACCTTGACTATGGCCCCATGCTTGACGCCATGCGCGGCAAGCACTGGGTCCTGCAGGCGCACGTCGTGGCCGTAGCGAACAACGCCGCCAAGGCGAACCTGTTCGCCGTGCCCGGCGGATTCGCAATGCCCGTCACCTTCGGCGGCGACGCCAAGACCGTTGAGGTCATCCTGCGCGGACTTCCGGTGGGCGGGACCGCGAAGACGATGGTCGCGGAAGCCATGTACCCCGGCGCGGAAAAATGGAGTAGCATGGAACCGGTGCAGGTAACGCCGGAAATGCGGATCAACGTGCCGCTGCAGCGGGGCTGCGCGATGGTCAGGCTCACACCACGGGGATAATTGCAGCGGCAGATGGCGGTGACTATCTTGCAGTGACCATCGGCTCACCCCAGCAGGCCCAGTCGAAACCATAGTCACCGTTTGCGTCCGTGACGAGTGCAAGCACCACGGTCTTGCCCGCCCACGCGCTCAGGTCGGCGCGCAGTTCCTGCCACGGCCCGGCGAGAACTTCCGTCTTCACGAGTTCGACGCCGTTGACCTCGACCCGGAAAGTGACACCCTTGGACTTCTCCGCGCCGTCGCGCAAACCCACCCAGGCATGGAATGTGGCGGACTCCGACGGCAGTGACAACGGAACGAGTATCTCCGTCCGCCCCTGGTTGGGTGGGTGTGCAAACAGGCCGGGCCGCTTCACGCCGCCAATACTGTTTTCTCCGGCGACCAGCGGCGGAACATTGACAGGCTCTATCTCTGCGCCGTTGCTTATGTAAAACACCTCGCGGGGCTTCATCACGAGGTCCGCGGGCAATGCGGCGACGACAGGCCGTTCGCGCAGCAGATACACCGCTCCCGGGAACTTTGCCGGGAGCGAGATGCTGTTTGCACCCTGCGGAACGGGCATTTCGCCCAGCGCCGACAAGGCCACGCCCCATGGTCCCTGACCGGGCACGAGCATGATATCGGCCTGCGCCTCGGCGCGGCGTTCGATGCGGGGATTGAACCACTCCGCCCAGTCAAAGGCGGGGTTCTTGTTGGGACCGGGGTCGACGGACAGTGTAATCTCGACCTTCTTCCCCGCGAATTCGCGCACATCGAGCACCAACTGCTGCTGCGTGCAGGTGGCGTTCAGCACTTCGGACGAGGCTTCTTCCCCGCTATCGGCCTTCACGGTCACGCCGAAGTTCACGCCATCGGAATGTCCGGCCCCCTCGGCTCCGGTGGCAAGCGCCACCGCGGCGATGAAGCGCTCCGCATTCTCGGGCATCGTGAGCGGGACACGCATGTACGATATGCCGCCGATGCCGATGTAGGGCGGATGGGCGGACAGGTGGTCGCCGACGCCCTCAAAACGCCCGCCGCTGGCGGCGTGCAGTTCGCCCGGGCCTTCCGTTATGACACCTTCGAAAGACTTTGTGCCGCAGGTTGCGGCGGCCATGAAATCGCCGATTCGGAGGGTGAGGTCGCTGCCTGTGCGGGACCGGGCAAACGCGATGCTGTTACGGCATGCCGTTGCCTCCAGGACGAATCCCGGCGGAAACGCCGAGGCCACATGAAATACGGCCAAGTCGGGAGCGCCATCATGACAGGGATACCACTTCGCGGGGTCGAGGTTGAACACATGCGTGCCGTCATAGGCGCGCCAACCGTCAATCTTTCCCGTGCCCTCAGTTGTAGACATGCCGTAGAGGGTGTGGATGATATCGCGTTCTTCGCAGACCAACCGACGGTCTGTCGTGTAACGGGCCGGTGCACCGTCAGCCGTGCGGAGCGGGAATGCGGTACCGGCCGGCCAGTCCCCGTCCGGGTCGGGCCTCACGCCCCTGCCCTGCCAGAAGGCCGCCTCTTCAAAGAACTGCGCGGAGAATCCTGTCGGCTGCTGCAATGCGTGCACGTCGGGCTTGAGCGTGGGGATGACCCCATAGTTCCGGTAGGCCTCCTGCCACGCGCCGTAAATTTGTCCGTCCGTCGGCGCGGCGCAGCCAAGATACCCGTATATAATCGTGTACTGCCCGAGCAGGTAAGAACTGATCGGATGCGTCATGTGCAGCTTTTCGACGCTGAAGGTGCCCTTGGTGTGGTCCATGCCGAACACGTGGCGCTGGGCGAAGGCTTCCATGCGGCAGGTGACCTCGTCGAGCCCCTCGCCGCTGAGGGCGATGTCGGGCAGGGCCGCCCGCAGGTCGCGGTGCAGCGCAACGTTCCCCTCAATCATCGTCATGCCCTCGACAAGCCCGTTGTTATCGTTGTCGATGCACAGCGTCTGGTCGAGATGCAGCGCGTCTATGGCATGGTCCCGGCATAGCTTTGTATACCGTTCCACGAGCACGTCGCGCCAGGCCTTGCAGGCCGGATTGATGTAGGCGAACTTGATCGGCGGGTCGGCGTCGCCCCAGTACCACCATTCCGGCTCGTGCGCGTTCCATGGGCTGCGCACCTGGTAGGGCTGAAACTGTGCATAGAGCGGGTTCAGCGGATCACAACCGAAGTAGTTGCAGTGGAGCATCACGCGGAAGCCCAGCGCATGGGCGCGCGCGACAAACGGATCGAGAAGGTCGACCGGCTGGTCGTATTCGGGATAATTGCGGTCATAACCGGACTTGCGCCAGTCATAGGTGTAGATAACGGTCTGTTTTGGGTCGAGCCGCAACGGCAGGGTCTCCAGCGCGGGAAGGTCGAGCGGCATGATCACGCAAGCGCGGATGTCCTTCACCCAGGCGGGCTGCTGCCGTTCCACGGGAACGGGCGAAAAGGTCTTTTCCATCCAGTCACGATACCGCCTTGCGGGAACGCGCCAGTCGCCGGTGTACGTGCCGACACGCCAGCGCAGCGGACCCACCTCGCGTTTGTCGTCAAAGGGCGCATTGGCGATTGTCACAAAGGAAAGTTTCCACCCATCGGAGGCCCTCTTAATCGCGAGCCGTTTGTAGCCCGGCTTTGGGTCTTCGGCCCAGACATAGAATCCGCCGTTGCTTCCCTCCACGATCACCAGGCCCGCCTCCCAAAGCATGGGATAGTCAAAGGACATCTCCGCGCCGGGCGAGTTTCGGGTGAGCCGCAGCCCCGAGAAGGCGGGCACGATGATATTCATGTCCAGCGGAATGCCGCCCACGGACCATTCCACACCCCACAGTCCCGGCATGGGCGAGGTGGCGCGCTGCGTGATTACCAGTTCGCCCGACGCGGCATCAAAGGCACAATTCTGATCAATCCGCGGACCCTCCGGTGCACCGGCCGGAATCAACGCCTGCTCCAGGCCCGGCAACCCGGTCCCGACCTGACCGTCACCCCTGGCATCTGTGACCCAATACTCCCCCGCCAATGTGTGTATCCCAGCCCGGATGTCCTCCGAATCGGTATGGAAAAGCGTTTTGTCCTGCGTGTCGGCAAGGGTCGTCAAGGCACCGCGGACGAACTGTGCACGAAGTCCCGTTGTTTCGCCCGCCGCGCCGGCGGCAAGCGTGTATATGCCGCACGTGACAAGAAAAGCGAAACGACAGCAACGGAAAGTGCGTCCAATGTACACAGTGATTGATCCTCGTGGTTGTCAGTGCATGGGGCCGAAGGAACTATAGGCGGCATCGGACCGGGGGATCAATGGCAGGCGCGGAACCTTCACCCGCCGCATTGGGATTAAAGGATATAGGCAACGGCCGTTCTGTTCGGACAAAGGGCAACACAAGGATTTTATCCATGCTCCACGAAATGAAACTGCACTTCAAGCGGTATTTCCTGACAGGCCTCTTTGTGCTGCTGCCCGTCGTGGTTTCGCTGAAGGTGTTCTTCTGGCTGGTGACCTACGTCGACAACCTTATCAAACCCCTGTTTCAGCGCGTCTTTGGGGAGTACACCTTCGGCATCGGCATCGGCATTATCGTTGTGCTGCTGCTTGTGGTCGGCATGTTCGCCCAGAACTATATCGGCAAGCGGCTGGTACGGCTGGTGGGGTTCGTGTTTGACACGCTGCCGTTCATCCGCACCATCTACTCCGTGGTGCGCCAGCTCATTGAGCCGTTCTACTCGGAGAAGGGCAACTCCTTCCGGCAGGTGGTGCTGGTTCAATACCCGATGGAGGGGCGCTATGCGCTCGGCTTCATCGCGAACGAGGATGCGGGCACGGTCGATGGGGAGAGGCTGGTCACGGTGTTTCTGCCGTCAAACCACCTGCACCTGGG
>CAIJOU010000833.1 GCA_903822375.1 Candidatus Hydrogenedentota bacterium | reverse complement strand
TTTCACCGAATGTTTGGTACACCCAAAGCCAATTGGGAAGAGACTACCCTTTCCAAGTACGTTATTGATGCCAAGTACGGTACTTCCACAAAGTGTTCGGAAAGTCCCTGTGGTATTCCTATTCTCCGGATTCCGAATGTTGTGCGCGGGGAAATCGACATCGAAGGACTGAAGTACGCGGAACTCCCGGAACGAGAGGCCGACAGCCTGAGACTGGAGCAAGGGGATATCCTGTTCGTACGCACTAATGGCAATCGGGATTATGTAGGTCGTTGCGCCGTTTTTGACCTGTCAGACGAATTTGCATTTGCATCCTACCTTATACGTGTCCGACTGGATAAGGAGGAACTGGACCCGTGGTATGTGTTCGCATATTTGCAGACACCAGCAGGCAAGCAAACCCTTTCACATTTCATCAGGACAACGGCGGGTCAATCTAACCTCGGGTTAGAGGGGATAAGACAAATACCCATTGTAAAACCGCCTATTCAATTGCAGCGCGAATTCAAACAGCGTCTTCTTGCACTCAGAGAGGTAACACGCAAGAACGGGGCAGCGCGGGACAGCATGCACAGGCTGTATGAGTGCCTCCTGCATCGAGCCTTCACGGGCGACCTGACCGCCAAATGGCGCGAAGCCCACATGCAGGAACTCCTGCAGGAGATGGAAACTCAGGCCAGCGTGTTGGCGGGGAACGAGGGGATGAAATGACAACCGACAAGCGGGTTACAGCCGTACTTGGCCGGTTTGAGGAATCCACCGAACCGTTCCGAGAGAGTGCGGTGTTGAGTGCGCTAGGCGAACTCGGCAAAGAGATGCGCTCGACAGGGATAGATTGCCCTGCTTCATTACAAGCCGAAGGCATCGCATTTCAACTTGTTGAGAACAGCCTAGATAAAGAGGATTCATGGGGCGTCTACTATGGACCCCACATAATTGGTGAGAACGAAGCCGGTGAGCGCGTTGATATACCATCGCTTGCTTCCATAACTCCCGAGATTGTCGACTACTGGGAGGAACGGGCGCGCAGTACCACACATCCGATTCTGCGTTCCCGTTATGCCGACCTGGTATGGGAATTCAGCAAGACAGTGTGCAAAAAGGGCGCCGACGTGGAACTGGCGCGCATGGTTATTGATGACAATGTCTCCATGATAACAGGACATCTTTGCAAGGCTAAGGCTGTTACACCCATAAAACTCCGTCGTGCCCTACGTCTGGCGCTGAGTATCGGCGATGAACAGCGCGTGGACAGCGTGCGCGCGGTAGTGCTCGCAGAAAATCGTGACGGATACTGGTATGTCTGGGAAACCATTTATGACGAACTCTTGGACAATAAAGCAGCCAGGCTTTCTGAATCAGAACACGCCATACTGATTCAAAGCCTTGAGAAAGAGACAGAAACGGACTGCAAATCCGAGAATCCCAGTATGACTCAGGTCGAAAGTATGTGTCTTTGGCTGGCAGCCTATTACCGGAAGAGGAGACAAACTGAAAGTGTACGACGGATTTTGGCGCTTTTTGCCGAATCCATGCTTCGCGACATACCGAACTACCCTGCAATGACCGCCGCCACACGCTGCGAAAGGGTTCATGATGTTTATAGGGAATATGGCCTAAACGCCGAAGCTGACGCACTGATTCCAAGAATGGAAGCGCTGTGCATAAAATCGCGGAATGAGATGGAACGCTTTCCCTTTACCTTTGAAATTCCCAAACACGAGCTTGATGAATGGGTCGATGGTATTGTCGAGGAGTCGTTGGAATTGGCATGTCAGAACATCGCCGTTCACTTCACGGAAGATGAAGACAAAGCGAGGGCGGCGCTTCCCGAATTGGCAAAAGCCGCTCCACTGATGCATTTGTGCCGCAACTGCATCGTTAACGAGGATGGCGTGACCATTGCCACAATTGGTCTCTGGAAGGACGATGAAGAGGGAAACCTTGTTAGTCACATGGCCAAGGGCATGAAATTCTCCGCCCCTATTCTTAGGGCGGCTCTGGAGGCCGTTCAAAGAAAGTACGCCCCTTCAGTTGACCAAATTCTCGGCATTCTATACATGTCACCTGCGTTCAACACCAATCGGCGCAGTTTGATTAAGCAGGGTCTGACCGCCTATTTCGGTGGCGACTATGTGACCGCATTGCATCTGCTAATCCCGCAATTCGAGTATGCGTTGCGCCACCTTGCACGGCTTCTTAATCTGCCCGTATACCGAAAGGGCAAGCATGGTGGTTTCCAGTTGCGAAATCTTGATGAGTTGCTCAAGATGGAAATCGTGGTAAGAACCCTGAGCAAACAATGCTCGCAGTACTTCCGGGTGTTGTTCACGGACCAACGCGGTTGGAATCTGCGAAACGAGGTATGTCATGGGCTGTCTCGACCGGAAGAATTCAATGTGGCAGTAGCTGACAGAGTATTCCACTCCCTGCTTGTTCTTTCCCTCCTAAGAGTCAACGCAGCCGAATACCAGGAGACTGAGCCGGATGCGAGTCCGACGGAGGTGGAACTGTGATTAAAGATAAGGACGACAAACTATGCTGACAGCATTTCATCTAGGTAACTTCAAGGCTTTTTCCAATACCCAGTGTATTCCCATACGACCGCTCACACTTATCTTTGGCCCGAACAGCGGCGGGAAATCAAGCATTATTCATGGATTGGTATTGGCGCACGAGGCGAACCGCGCTGGGAATATGGATGTGACACGGACGGAAGTTGGTGGGGACTCCGTAGACTTGGGCGGATTTCGGCAGTTTGTGCATCGTCAGGACCTGTCGCGGAATGTGGAAATTGCGCTTGAACTGGATACAGCGCGCTTGAAGGGCGAATACACAACCCTGCTTGCACCGGTGAAACATGTGACCGTTTCGATGACCATCGGTATGCGACAGGTCGAGGGCAAGGGTGGGGAACTTGTCGCCACTGGCATGCCAATGGTGACCCGGTATGAGCTTCTTGCGGACGGTGAAAGCCTGCTACGTGCTAGTTGGCGTGCTTCGGGAAGTATGAAGGTGGATATTCTCGCGCAGGACCACGCGGTCTTCCGGGAAATCACGAAGGCGATTGTGTTGTTGGGCACGACGACGGAATCCATGTCGCCGGAAGATTATGAGTGGGCGGAAAAGGCAATTTCCGGTTTGGTACCCGAGTTGCTGCTGAAAGCGGGCAATCTACTTCCCGCCGGACTTGCTGATTCTCTGCTGCGGTCCAGCGTGGGTTTGATTCCAGTGAGCATTGGTCAGAGAAGGGGTGATTTGGCTGAGGCGATTGAAGCGTTCTTGCCATCCCGTCTGAACGACCTGATTGCCGGTATCTCCACGGCCGTTGCACAGGAACTGGGCAGCTTCAACTATTTGGGGCCGCTGCGTTCCTATCCGCCGCGTCACCTGGCCTTTTCGGATGACGGCGACCGAAACTGGTTTGCCGGCGGCGGGAATGCGTGGGACGTGCTGCGGCGAGATGAGAGCGTGCGAAAGCGTGTGAATGATTGGCTTTCCAATCGGGAACGTCTGTCCACGCCGTACATGTTCCGCCTTGATAAGCTGGTAACGATTGAAAGTATTAATCCACTTTACGAGGAACTGGTAAGGGACTTGGAAGACCGATACTGTAATCACTGGTCTGAGGAGGATATTGACATATTCGGCGAGGTTTCCGGCACCTTACTAGACGTTGAACAACAACTCGACAAAGTGAACACGATTTCAGAACTCAGGTTGGTGGACCTGCGGACTGACACCGCTGTGACACACCGGGACGTGGGTATAGGCGTCAGCCAGGTGGTGCCGGTGCTCGTGGCCGCATACGGGTCGCGTGAAAAGCTCTGGGCCATCGAACAACCCGAAATACATATCCATCCGGCCTTGCAGGCGGAACTGGGCGATGTCTTCATCGAATCCGCACTGGGCGCGAACGGGAATCGTTTCCTACTTGAAACCCACAGCGAACACCTGATTCTTCGGATACTCCGGCGCATACGTGAGACCTCGGAAGGGACTCGGCCGGAAGGACTGCCGAAGATTCGGCCGGAGCACGTTCAGGTTCTCTACGTTGACCCATCGGCGACGGGTTCACAAGTCGTAGAACTGAGGTTACCCCCATCCTTCGACAGGTACCGGGGCAATTTAAGATGGTGTTGACCGGCGGGCCTGCGCCCGCCCTACCCCACTTTAGCAGGTTCCGCGGTGGGCGTCAACGCTGCCGCCGGGGTGCCGTTTTGGGGC
>CAIJOU010000832.1 GCA_903822375.1 Candidatus Hydrogenedentota bacterium | reverse complement strand
CCTGACCCCGTGCCAGGGTGACCGGACACTCCTGAAGGAGGTCGTGGCAAACCTGCTGACCAATGCCCTCAAGTTCACGCGGCGGCGTGAAAGCGCGCGGATTACGGTCGGCTGCATGGAGACGAATGGTGAAACCGTCTATTTTGTCCGGGATAACGGCGTGGGCTTTGACATGAGCGACGCGGAACTGATGTTCGTTCCGTTCAACCGGCTTCGCAAGTCGGCCGACTTTGAGGGGACCGGGATTGGACTGGCGCTCGTCAGGCGCATCATAGAGCGGCACGGAGGCCGGATATGGGCGGAAGGCGAAATCGACAAGGGGGCAACGTTCTATTTCACCCTGGGCGCAGAGGCGCCGGAATGACGCGCAACGCGGCAAAAGGACCCACACTTTGACCACAACCACAAAGACCAGAATCCTGCTGGTTGACGACGACCAGAAGGTTTTGCGTGAGATTCGCTCCCATCTGGAGAAACTCGGCTACGAAGTGGCCAGCGCGGAGGACGGGTTCTCCGCGCTGAAGCTGGCCCAATCCATATCGCCGGACCTCGTGGTGCTGGACATCAACTTTCCGGAGTCTCCAACATCACAAAAGCTGACGGTGGACGGCATTGAGGTGCTCCGACGACTGCGCGAGTCGGGCAGTGTGCCGGTGCTCATGCTGAGTGCGACGAACATCTCGGCCGTAAAGGTGATGGCGCTGAGCATCGGCGCGGACGATTATGTGTCCAAGCCCTTTGACATCCAGGAACTCGGCGCGCGGATCGAGGCGATTCTGCGCAGGACCGGGCAGGAGGAGCCGGGGGAACGGGTGCTGAGCTTCCGGCGTTTGCGGATGGACCCGGGCGAACGGCGCGTGTGGAAAGACGGCGAGCCCGTCGATCTGACCGGAATTGAGTTTGACATCGTCTATGCGCTGGCCAGGCGGCCCGAACACGTCTTCACCCGCGAAAAACTCATTGAGCATGCGTGGAAAGACAACAGCTTCTGCGTGCCCAAGGCGGTGGATGTCCATATCGGGCATATCCGCAAGAAACTTGAGGATGACGCCGCCCGCCCCGCTTTCATCGTCACCGTGCGGGGGACCGGCTACCGCTTTGAAGACGCTTCGGCATAAGCGGTTTTTTCAGGCCCATCCGCCCGGACCCGGCACCCGCAAGCCCCTGCCTGCAGGCGCATGAGCGCATCCTGCCGGGCGGCAGGGGACAAGGGCATGGCCCCGCGAAATCTTTACCAAAACTTTACCGAAACCTTACCAAAAGCATGCCCAATCTTTATGTTAAACAAGTATCATGTGTTCACAGAAGCGTAAAAAGGTCATGGCAAAAACGCTCTCAGGCAGATGGAATACACGTTCATGCTGAACGATGAACCCGTGGATGTCTTGGTTGTGGAAGACAGCGAGAGTGAACGGGCCTCCATTGTGGCGGCCCTGCAAATGTCCTTTCCCGAGGTGAATGTCGTCGCCGTTAACAGCGGCACCGGGGCGCTGGATTTCTTGTTCGCGCGCGGCGATTGGAGCGACCGGGCCGGGGCGGATCCCCCAAGGCTGATCCTCCTCGATTTGTCGCTGCCGGGGGCGGACGGATTCTCCGTGCTCGGCCAAATACGATCCATCGATGCGGAAGATGCGCTCACGCTCACCCCCGTGGTCATCTTCAGCGATTCCCAGAATCCCGGCAGCATCACAAGAAGCTATCGCTGCGGTGCAAACGGCTACGTCATGAAGCCCGTGAGTTTCTCCGATTTTCAGGCGATTATAACCTCCATCGGCCAATATTGGCTGACCAGCAACAGGGCTTCCTCCTGAGCCGAAGCAGCGAAGGCATCGGTCCGTCACCGGCACGGGAACCGGTCCCAATACAGGCCTGCATGGCGCTGCGGTTATGCGTGCCGGGACAGTCTCATGAATGCTGACCGCCGCACCACCGTTTGAGATCCTGGGCAAAGGCATGGTGTTTCGGATAGGCATCCGAACTGCCGGTTTCATGAATGTTCCGAATGGCCTCCCGCTGATCGTGGGTGACGCTGCTCGGGACCTCCACGACCACGGTGACCAACTGGTCTCCCATGTGTCCCCCGTTGAGCGGCGGAAAGCCCTGGCCGCGCATCCGCAACACGGCGCCGGTCTGCGTCCCGGCCGGAATCTTGAGTCTGGCGTTGCCCTGAAGCGTGGGAACTTCAACGGTGTCCCCAAGCGCCGCCTGCGTAAACGTGATGGGCACTTCACACAGGATGTCATTTCGTTCACGCCGGAAGAGTTTGTCCTCCTCAACGGTGACCACGACAAAGAGGTCGCCCTCCGGGCCGCCCGGGTCCCCGGGCTCCCCCTGGCCGGCCAGACGAAGGCGCGTGCCGTCTCTGACCCCGGCCGGTATGGCGATGGACAAGGTGCGGGTTTCCGTCTTGTGGCCCGCACCGCGGCACGCGGGACACGGCGTGGCGATCACCTCACCCCGGCCGCGGCACATCGGGCATGTCTGGGACATGACAAAAAGCGATCCGCCTCCGCCGGAGACGTGACCGACACCGTTGCATTGGGGGCACTGTTGGGGCTTGGTTCCAGGAGCGGCCCCACTGCCGGAGCAGGCCTGGCACGGCATGCTGGAAGGCACGCGAAACGACTTCTTGATTCCTGTCGCCGCTTCTTTCAGCGAAAGCGCGACTTGGGCTTCAATATCCCTCCCGGGGCGCGGTCCGCGCCGGCGCCCCTGTGGGTTACGGCTGAACAAATCGCCGAAAAGATCGCCGTAATCCGCGTCGAACTCGAAGTAGCCCCTCCCGTCAGACCCGTCGTGCGGGGATGCCTCATCCGCCGCACGCGCACCACGCGGAACGCCGGTTTCGAAAGACCCGGAGAGCATCTCGTCGTACTGCCGGCGTTTCTCCGGCCTTTTCAGCGTGTCATAGGCTTCGTTAATGACCTTGAGCTTTTCTTCGGAGCCCTTGTTCCCGCCCGTCTTGTCCGGGTGGTGCTTTCGGGCAAGGTCGAGCCACGCCTTGCGCAGGTCGTCCGGCGAAGCGTTGCCGGCCACGCCGAGGATATCGTAGAAAGTCTTTGCGCCGTTCCGCGGCATAGAGCACAACTCCTTAACACGGGCCGACCCGTCAACTCATTGAGATGAAGCGGTCATCCGACTCCTGCTGTTCCAGTGGGGCCATTGCGCTAGTTTTTCTTCTCCTCATCCACATAGGCGAAGTCCGCGTCGATGGGCGCTTCGTCACCAGCTTCGCCGCCGGGCTCGCCGTGGCCGTTGCTGCCGTTCGGGCCGGCGTGTCCGGGGCCGGTTTCGCCGGAAGCGGCCTGCTGCCCCGAGGAGGACGCGCACATGGCCTCGGAGAGCCTGTGTGTGGCCTGGGTCAGCTTTTCGGCGGCGGACTCAATGTCGGCAGTGTTCGTTCCGGCGAGCGCCTTTTGAAGCTCCGCGGAAGTGTTCTCGACGGCGTTCCTGTCCGACGCCCCGATCTTGCCGGCGTTTTCACGCAGCATCTTCTCGGTGTTGTAGACAAGCGCTTCCGCGCTGTTGCGGGTGTCAATGTCTTTGCGCGCCGTCTTGTCGTCGGCCGCATGCAGTTCAGACTCGCGAACCATGCGCTGGACTTCCTCCTTGCTCAGGCCGCTTGACGCCTCGATCTTTATCTTCTGCTCGTGCCCCGTGGCAAGGTCCTTTGCGGAGACATGCACGATGCCGTTTGCGTCGATGTCAAAGGACACCTCGATCTGCGGAATGCCGCGCGGCGCGGGCAGGATGCCGAGAAGGTCAAAGCGGCCAAGGCTGCGGTTGTCACGCGCGAGTTCACGCTCGCCCTGCAGCACGTG
>CAIJOU010000831.1 GCA_903822375.1 Candidatus Hydrogenedentota bacterium | reverse complement strand
TTGAGCCCGGCTCCCAGGCCGCGCTCGCCGCCGCCACAAGTCTGCGTCGCATTGAACGCCAGCTTAACCCGCCGGTGCCGCAGCCAGTCGCGAAGCCGTGAGGCATAACCCTCATCACCTGCCTCAAAAGCCCGAAACTGGGGTCTCCCGCTTCCGTCCCCGAAGGGGACACACACCAGTAGCCACGGATGGAGCGAAGCGAAACCCGTGGTCAATGAGAGAAACGGGCGCGTCCCCGCAGGGGGCGAACATGCGCTTGAAGGGGAATCTCGCCGAGTGCCGTCAGGACTGCTTTTCTGCGGCGGGATCCAGTTCCTTCACATGTTCGCTTTCCTGCTTGAGTTCACGCAGGCTCATCTTTTCGGTGGACAGGCACCACACGCCCACAGCGACCACCGGCACCAGATTGACCAAGTGCGCCAGGATGGCCGTCGCCCGGGCGACATCTATGTTGATTCCCGGACTCACCAGCAGCAGTCCGGCAACAATGGCCGCATGAAAGGGGCCGACAAAACCCGGCGGGCCGGGAACGCTGATGAAGATTGCGAGCAGCGACAGGGTCACGAAGGGTGCATGCCAGGGCAGGTCAAGGTGCATGCCCTTGAACAGGGTCCATTGCGATAACAGGAAGGTGCTCCAGAGCAGAAGGCTCACCAGCACGGCCCGCCCGAGTTGCGCCGGCTTGCCCATCGCGGCCATGCCTTCGGTGAAATGCCCGACCAGTCCCGCCGCCTTCCTGGCAAGGGCCTTTGAAAACAGACCCACGATTGTGTCGCACCAGCGAACGGCCCGCTCCCGTTGAAAATAGACCAGAAACATCCCGCTGATAATGGCGACCATCCCAAGGGCCGCCATTTCAGCGGCACCGCGCACCAGCACCTGGGATATCTCGCCGGAATACAGGTTTTGCAGGTCTGCGGGCAGCCGTATCGGTTGGGCCGGGTGAAAGGTCGCGGCGGTCAGGCAGAGTAGCACGGCCAATCCGGCCGTATCGGTGACCCGGTCAATGGCCACGAAGGCGAAGGTCTTGCTGAAGGGGAGTCCCGTGCTGCGGCTCAGCACCAGCGCGCGTATGGGCTCGCCCATGCGGGCGGGCAGCACGAAGTTCGCGAGGAAACCGATTTGCGTGGCGTTGAACAGCCGGGCAAAGGGGACCTTCCGGTCACTGGACACGATGTAGTGCCAGCGCCAGACGCGCGTGACAAACCCGAGCAGCACGAAGCACACGCTGACAACCATCCACCCCCAGTTGGCCGAGCGCAGCGCGCTGAACACGGCCCCCCAGTTGGTGTCCTTAAAGAGCCACCAGACGAGTGTCGCGCCGATGACCAACCCGAGTACGATTTGAATGCGGCGTTGCATGGGTATGCGGATTTCCATTCCTTTTCAGGGATAGCGAAAGCGCGGAATTGCGCCGACGGAGTATAGCACACTTGTGCCGAGACGGGGCACGGCGAAATCCAACAAAGTGCCGCGGAGAGCTCCCGGGAGTTTCCCTTGCCCCCACGGTCCCCACTTCTTCCACAATTGACAACGTCCTCCACCGGCTTCATAATCACCCGCGACAGAGGCGTATTCTGCGACGGAAAAGGAAGCGCGCATGACGGCGTTGTTCAACAGACCGGGCCGCCTGCTTGTTCTGGCGGTGCTTATCATAGGCGCGGCGATGCTCGCGCTGTTCCTGGCCCGCAACCCGCCCGGACCGCCGCCGCCGGCCATCACGTGGTCAAGCCCGAATCTGCTTGTGGACCGCGCGCGTATCGACGCGATCAAGTCCGCCGTGCAGAAGAACGACCCGATTCTGACCCCGGCTTTCCAAGACCTCGTCCGCACGGCGGAGGGCATGCTGGCCGACCCGCCCAACCCCATCGCGGGCGACCTCATGGTGCCGGGCTTTTACACCTCGGGCAAAGAGACGCAGCAACGCATCACCCGGCAACTGCGCGGTGACGCGCGCAAGGCGCATGCGCTTGCGCTGGCCCATGCATTGACGGGGCGCAAAGAGTTTTCCGACAAGTCCCGGGCCATACTGTTTGCCTGGGTGAATTCGCTCAAGCGTCCGCTGAACGGGGGACACTGGTGGGAAATCTTCTGGCTCGGCAACCGCGGCGACACGCCGCTGGTCATCGCCTACAGTTTTCCGTCTTTTCTCTTCGCCTTCGACCTGCTCAAGGGGGAAAACGCGCTGAGCCCGGTCGAGATAAGCGCGTTCCGGGCATGGTTGCGACCCTATGTCAACTACCACCTGGGCGAGGTGCTTTACAAGAACAATCACCACAACTGGCAGGTGGTGTTTCTGCTGTGCGCCGCGCAGGTGCTGGAGGATGCCCCCCTGTTTGACCGGGCGGTGAACTATTACCGCAACGGCATCAACGGACAGATACGGGCCGACGGTGCGCTGCCCCGTGAACTCTGGCGCAAGGAGAAATGCGGCACGTACACGCTCATGGCGCTGGAAGCCATGGTGCAGGCCGTGCACATCGCCGAACAGCACGGCTACGCAAACCTGCGGGGGCTGTATTCCAGCAAGGGCGGCACGCTGGAAAAGGCGGTGGACTTCTATCTCCAGTACTTGGAGAATCCGCAGGCATGGGCCAGGCATACCAACGCAACCGCGCTCAACGCGCCGAAAGACCCGTCCGACTGGGGCTACATGCTTGAAGTGCCCTTCACATGGTGGCGCAAAGACGCATACCTGCCCTGCATGCAAAAGCGTCCCTACGGCTATGCCGTGGAACGCTGTTACACGCTGGATTTCGCAACCCTGCTTTTCGCCGGACGGTGATCCGCCGCCGTCTTTCTCCAGACCCCAGACCCTACTTCTTCGCGGGCATCGGGTCCGGCTTGGGGCTGTCGGCGATGAATTTAAGCTCTTCAGCACAAAGGATGTCGGCGGTCTTCTCGCCCAGGCAGGTGTCGCTGATGTAGTCATAGCGCTCAAAACTCTGGAAATCCACCGCCGTCATCATGTAGCCCAGTGCGTCATTGGTCAGGCCGAACAGGAAGCAGTGGCCCGTGGGCATGTGCCGCTTTATATAGAAGCCCACATTGGGCAGCGCCTCTCCCGGAATGGTCACAATCTGCGCCGACCCAATATTGAGAAGGTTCAGACGGGCTTTGTAGCCTTCGTCCGGGTTCATCGTCTGTCCCAGCGGCGACATCATGAAGACGGCGCGCATGATCGGCGAGTCGATGGGGAACGTGATGGGCCGGGCCGCCACGTACAGCGTCGGATTCTCCTGGGTCGGCGAATCGCCGAGGATTCGCAGCGCCTCGTCGGCGAGCAGGTTGCCTATGCGCACGCACTCATCGTAGGTTTCGATGTCATGGCTGCCGCCGTTGGGGTCGCGGTTGTCCGCCGTGACCATGCCGCCCTGGGCGCTGTTCATGAACACCGCCATGCCGCCGCCCTTTTCCTCGACGCGCTTGTACAGCGGGCCGCAAAGGTCGGGGCCGAGCAGGCCCTTGTCGTTGCCGATGATCTCCGGGTGGATGGCATAGTTGACCAGCGTCGCAATGGCCTTGCCCTTGTGGTCGCCCGTGGTGGCCACGGCCTGGATGACGCCGCAGCGCGGGTCATAAAGCTGGGGCGCGTAATAGTTGTACGCGATCTTGCCCTGGGCCTTGCCCACGGCGATGCGGATGACGGCCGGTTCCAGCTTGGACACCGCGTCATTCACCGCATCGGCGATCTGGTCGCAGGCCCACTCAAGGTATTTCGGGTCCGAGCCGACCGCGCCGGTCTCATCGGGGAAACCGTAGGCGTCGGGCGCGCTGTGCGTGTGCGTGCAGCCGATGATCACGTTTTCCGGGGCGATGCCTTTGATCTTGGCGCGGCTCTTGTCGCCCAGAAGCATGGGCCAGCCCAGATTGTCCACGCTCACGATGGCCGTGCGCACGCCGCCCTTCTCGAGGACCAGCACGCGCGTGGTCAGGTCGTCCGTTTTGGACTTGACCGGATGCGGCTTGCCCATGCCGCCCGACACCGGCAGCAGCGGGTCAGGTGTGATGATGCGCATGGCCGCGCCGGCCTTGAACACCTCGTCGGCGGCCTTGGCAGGCAGCGGGGACAGCACTAAGGCGGCGGTAAGGATTGCGGCAAACAGAATTCCAGTCTTGTATGCGTTCATGGCTTTGCTCCGTGGTGGTTGTAACGACTACGCGGTCCTTTTGACCCGACAGGCGCCCCGGCGGTTTCCGCGAACGACATTATAGGGCATCCGGCGGTGCCCTGTGGAATCCGCGCGCAAGACAGACCACTGAGCCGGAAGTCGAAGCACACCGTCCTCTTCCCCCATACTTCCCATTACTCTCACGCTTCCCATCCCGTCCATACATCACCGCTTTCCCCTTTCCTGCTACAATGCTTGCTCGCCTGACTGCGGCATCTGTTGCCAACCGGAATGATCCAGCATGACTGAAGAGCACAAATCCGATTCCAAGCCTGCCATTGGCCGGGTGTACCTGGTGGGTGCCGGACCGGGTGACCCGGACCTGATCACCCTGCGCGGCATGCGGGTGCTGTCCTCGGCGGACGCCGTTGTCTACGATTTCATGGTCCATCCGGACTTGTTGGACCATGCCCGTGCCGATGCCCGGAGAATCTGTGCGGGCAAGCATGCAGGCCATCACACGCTCGAACAGGAAGAAATCAACGCGTTGCTGGTTGCCCTTGCACGCGAAGGGAAGGCGGTTTGCCGGCTCAAAGGCGGTGATCCCTTTGTGTTTGGCCGGGGCGGCGAGGAGGCCCTTGCGCTGGTCGCGGCGGGTGTTTCCTTCGAGGTGGTTCCCGGGGTTAGTTCAGCGGTGGCCGTGCCGGCCTTCGCGGGCATACCGGTCACGCACCGCGGGACAGCCCGCTCCTTTCATGTGATAACCGGGCATGGCCAGCCGGGGGATGCGGTCGGCAACCCGTCCTGGAAGGTGCCTGCCCCGCAGGACGGCACACTGCTTTTCCTGATGGGCTTGAAACGCCTGGACAGTATCGCCGCCCGGTTGATTGCCGGGGGGTGGTCATCGGAAATGCCCGCCGCAGTCATCTCGCGGGGGACATTGCCTGATCAGCAAACCGTGGTCGGGACGTTGGCCGATATTGCCGCCAAGGTTGCCGCAAAGGAACTGTCGTCCCCCGCACTGCTGGTCGTGGGCGAGGTGGTGTCCCTGCGGGAATCACTGGCTTGGTTTGAAGGCAAGAGCGTTACCATGAACAAGGGTGATGACACGCTGCCAGAAGAATTGACCTGAAGAACTGTGGGACAACCGCCCTCGGCTGTTTTAGGTCCCCCCTCGAGGGGGGCGGTCCCGCCGCAGGCGGGGCGGGGGGTGTATTTCCCCGGGCGCACCGCCGCCCGCTTTGGAGAACCTAAGCAATGGGATACATACCGCTCTTTCTTAATGTTGAAGACGCGGCCTGCCTGGTTGTCGGCGGCGGCAAGACGGCATTGCGCAAGGCACAAATGCTTCTGGATGCGGGCGCCCGTGTTGTTATCATCAGTCCGCAGTTCGATTCCGCATTTGCGGACCTTCAAAGCCGGTGCGGCCGGGCGCTGACGCTCCGTCAGGAAACGTATTCGACCTCGGACCTGTCTGCGTTTCAACTGGTCTTTGCCGCCACCAACCAGCACGCCCTCAACCGGACCATTGCCGAAGACGCACGACGCAACGGCATATGGGTCAATGTTGTCGATGAGCCGGACCTGTGCTCGGCCATTTGCGGCGCCGTGTTGCAGCGGGGACCCGTCCAGATGGCGGTGAGCACCGGCGGCATCTGCCCCACCCTTGCCGTGGCGCTGCGCGATGAACTGGCTGTTCAATACCCCGACACCACCGGCACCTTTGCGGCGGCCATGGGAAACCTGCGTGATTGGCTGCGGGAACACTGTCCTGAAATGGAGATGCGCAAGCGTGTGCTGCACCGACTCGCATCCAGGGAGAACCGTGACCGCTGCCGCGGTTGGGAACCCGCCGCGCTTCTGCCAAAGCTGCAACACGATGCGGAACAATTGCTGCGCGAGTTTGGCAAGACCGGACTTCGCGACTGAACTGCTTCTCTCCTTACCCTTGGCAGGGGGAGGACCGGGGTGGGGTTCTTCACGGGTTTTGCGTCGGTGCCTGCGGAAACTGCTTCAGATGCCACTCCCGCCGATGTGGATGCCGCACTCCTTGGCATCATTCTCAAGATAATTGAACCAGCGCCAGCGTCCTGCCCGGGGTGCCTCATGGGGCAGGGTGGGGGTGGTGCAAATGACACAGCCAAGGCTTGTGTAGCCTTCCGCATAAAGCGGATGCACCGGCACATCGTGGCGTGACATGTACTCCCGTATTTCCGTGGCGGACCAGTCCGCCAGCGGTGCCAGTTTGAGAATAGGCCGCCCGCAGCGTTCGACCCATTGCGCACGCTGCGTTGTGGTACGGGCCGATGACTGGTCCCGTCGTAGTCCTGTGAACCACACATCCAGCGTGGCAAGCGCCCTAAGGTTGGGTTCCACCTTGCGCACGCCGCAGCAGTGCTCCTGCTTGGCCTTGCTGTCGAAGAAGAGATACTCGCCGTGCTGGCGGACCATGCGCTCAAGGTTGGCCGGGTTGGGCTGAAAACGCTCGACCAACATGTTGTAGCGGGCTTCCACGGCGTCAATGTGGGCGTAAGTCTCTTCGGGTAACCGGAGCGGGTCGATGGTGATGACGCGCAGACCCGGTGCCGTCCGGGACATCATGTCTATCATCACGCATCCCGTGTCCTGAAAGCTGGTGATGATACCGGCGCGGTTTCCGTAAACGCGTAGTGCCCAGGACAGCAACGCCTCAGGAGGCATGGCATTGAGCGCGTCCAGCGATGTCTCGTCAAGGGTCGTAACGGGGGGGGCGTCTTGCAGTGAACTGTTCATGACGGAACCTTTGTGTCTGTAGTCATTTTTCTCGATAGCGCACGAGATATCATTTGGCCAATATATACATTCTAAAACTGATAACAATTATAATGTAGCGTAGTATTCCGCGCAAGTTTCTTGCATCCCAGTTTCGGGCCAGTCGGTGTTCCAAGGCGATTTCGCCGTGATGAACAAAGGAAACGGCCCATAAATCTAAAACTTGGTTGTTATTATAATGATTGTCTGTTATCATTGGAGAAATGGCCTTTCCAGAGAGGAACTGAAGGAATCGTGCGCTGACGCGCAATGTTAGGGATGCATGATGATGACAGGTCTCTTTCTACCCCAAGGCATATTGGATGCCATGATTGCCCAAGCTGAAGCCGGGGTGCCTCACCCGGTGTGCGGACTGCTGGCGGGGCTGGAGAGAATTGTGCATGAGATTCACGAGGTGAACCATGTTGACAGCAGTGGGGAACATTTTCTTGGGTTGCTCGAGGAAGATGGCCCGGTGGCGACGCGGATTCGTGTAGCAGGCTTGGAACACCTCGCCGTGTATCAAAGCCGTCCGACTGCACCCGCCCAACCTTTGCCCGAGGAAATACTGCTTACCTTTCCCCCCAATGTCGTTTACCTGATTCTTTCCCTAGAGGAGCCGTTGCGGCCCACATTGCGCGGCTTTCTCATCTACGAAAGCTCGATTTTGGATGTGCCGATTCAAGTCTTTAACGACCAGGAATATGACCCGGCCCAAGACTACAGCATATGAGCCGGAGCGTTAACCCTGTGTGATTGCCAGCCGTTCCCAGAAATTGCAGACGCTTGCGATTAATAAAAATTACAAAACGATAATAACAAACACGAAGCACTGTATCATTGTCGGGAATTCGGAGAGCAGTTAGCGTGCTACAGCGTGGTCTTGTATTTATCGTTATGTGTTTGTTTTGGATGGGTCGGACGATTGTCTATAAGGGTTCCGTTCTCACTCCCGTTAAATCACATAATCCTCCACATACACACGCGAATCCTTAAGACTCACAAACACTTGGTCGCCCTTGGCGATGTTCATCGCCCGGAACCGGTCGTGGGGCATCTCTACACGAATGGGTTGGGTATTCTCGTCCAGCAGTTCAAACTTGGCCGTAGGTCCCGCCGCCTGGATGCGCGTCACCGTTGCCTTCATTGCCGGACGCCCGTCATCCGCGGTGTGGATGTCCAGGTCGTAGGGACGCACAAACATGCGCGCTTCCTGCCCGTCCTGGGCGGAACCTGAATTCTGAAGCGCCCAGGGACCGAACACGGCATGGTCCGACTCGATGCGGCCCCTAAACAGGTTCACGTGGCCCAGGAACTGCATGACGAACTCGGTGGCGGGGTGGTGGAACACCTCTTCCGGCGTGCCGTTCTGTTCGATGCGGCCCTCGTTCATCACCACGACCCGGTCGGCCACCTCCAGGGCCTCCTCCTGATCGTGGGTGACAAACACGCTGGTCACATGAATCTCGTCGTGCAGTTTTCGCAGCCACTGGCGCAGGTCCTGGCGCACCCGTGCATCGAGCGCGCCGAAGGGTTCGTCCAGCAGCAGCACCCGCGGTTCTATGGCCAGCGCCCGCGCCAGCGCCACGCGCTGGCGCTGCCCGCCCGACAATTGCGAGGGGAAACGGTTGCCCACATTGTCGAGTTGGATCAACCGCAGCAGTTCGTGCACCTTTGCGCTGATGGCCTCTTTCGAGGGGCGGGTGTTCTTGGGCCGCACACGCAGGCCGAAGGCGATGTTCTCGAACACGGACATGTGGCGGAACAGGGCGTAATGCTGAAACACGAATCCCACCTGCCGTTGGCCTACGCCGCGGCGGGCCACGTTCTCGCCGTGAAAAAGAATGCCGCTGTCCGGATTGGGGTCCGGTTCCTCCAACCCCGCAATGATGCGCAGCAGCGTGGTCTTGCCCGAGCCCGAAGGCCCGAGCAGCGCGACCAGTTCACCGTCCGGCACCACCAGACTGACATCCGTCAGCGCCGCAAAGGCACCGAAGGTCTTGGATATATGCTGCACTTCAATGCTCATGTGTGTGCCCTTCATCGAGCATAGGGTTTAGGGTCCGGGGTCTAGGACCTGGGGGGAAAAGCCCCGGGGGTATTGAGGCGGGCAAGGTTGTTCTGAGTCCCCCTCTGAAGGGGGGGGTGGGGCTCAAGAAAGCCCTGCCCATGTCAATGTCCGCGCGTCCCTTCTTCCCAGACCCTAGACCCCATACCCTGGACCCTTGCTTCATTTCTCCTCTCCCGCCGCCGTTCCCGCAGCGCTGCGCATGTCCACGCGGGCGCGCCACTCGACAAGTTCCTTCGCGGCCAGGGTCACCAGCGCCAGCAGCGCCAGCAGCGAGGCAACGGCAAAGGCGGCCTGAAAGTTGTATTCGTTGTACAGGATCTCGACATGCAGCGGCATCGTGTTCGTGCGGCCGCGAATATGGCCCGACACAACCGATACGGCGCCGAACTCGCCCATGGCGCGCGCATTGCACAGGATCACGCCGTACAGCAGCGCCCACTTGATGTTGGGCAGCGTCACCCGCCAAAAGGTGCTCCAGCCGCCCGCCCCCAGCACCAGCGCGGCCTGCTCCTCCTCGCTGCCCTGCTCCTGCATGAGCGGGATGAGTTCGCGCGCGACAAAGGGGAACGTGACAAACATGGTGGCCAGCACGATCCCGGGCACGGCAAAGATGATATGGAGGTGGTGCGCCGTCAGCCACGGTCCAAACCAGCCGCCCGCGCCGAAGAGCAGCACGAACACCAGGCCCGAAACCACGGGCGACACGGCGAAGGGCAGGTCGATCAGTGTAATCAGCACGGCCTTGCCCCGAAACTCAAACTTGGCCAGCGCCCATGCTGCGGCAAGACCGAACACCAGATTGCAGGGTACGGCGATAACGGCCGTCAGCAGGGTCAGCCGCACCGCCGTCAGCGCGTCCGAATCGACGAGACTCGCCAGATAGAGCCGCACCCCGCCGCGCAGCGCCTCATAGAACACCGACACCAGCGGCAGCAGCAGAAAGAGTCCCAGAAACAGGAGCGTTACGGCGATGAGCAGGACCCGCAGCCAGAGGGGGTCTCGTGCGGCCCCTGGCGTAGTAGCGGGGGAGAGGCTCATGCGGGAGGCACCGGACATGGTCAGCCCCTCCCGTTGATGCGCCGCACATGACGCCATTGAATCGCGTTTATGGCCAGCAGTATGGCGAACGAAGCCACCAGCATCACCACCGCAATGGCCGTGGCTCCGGCATAGTCGTACTGTTCCAGTTTGGAGATAATCAGCAGCGGTGTAATCTCGGTGCGCATGGGCATGTTGCCCGAGATGAACACCACCGACCCGTATTCACCCAGCGCCCGCGCAAAGGCCAGTGCAAAGCCGGTGAGCAGCGCGGGCAACAGGCCGGGAAAGATGACCTTGAGGAATACCTGCACGCGGCCGGCACCCAGGCTGGCCGCCGCCTCTTCATACTCGGGGTCGAGGTCGGCGATGGCCGGCTGAAGCGTGCGCACCACAAAGGGCAGGCCGATGAAGGTGAGCGCGATGCCGACACCGAGCGGCGTGAATGCCGCATGAATGCCCGCCGACTCCAGCCAGCACCCCACCCAGCCGTTCCGCGAATAGATCGTTGTCAGCGCAATGCCCGACACCGCCGTGGGCAGGGCGAAGGGCAAGTCGACCATCGCATCGACCAGGCGTTTGCCCGGAAAGGAATAGCGCACCAGTGTCCAGGCGACAATAAAGCCGAACACGGCGTTAATCAGCGCACCCGCCAGGGACGCGCCAAAGGTCAGCTTGTAGGAGGCGACCACGCGCGGGTCGGTCACAACCGACCAAAACGAACTCCAGCCCATCGTGGCCGTCTTGAGAAACAGCGCGGACAGGGGGATGAGCACCAGCAGGCTGAGGTAGAACACGGTGAAGCCGAGTGTCACGCCAAACCCCGGAATCACGCTGTGCTGCTTGAAAGGTTGCCGCATGTGGCAGAAATCACTTTCCCGGTTTGTAAATCTGGTCAAACACGCCGCCGTCCGAGAAGTGGGTCTTCTGCGCTTCGGACCAGCCGGTAAAGGCCTCGTCGATGGTGAACAGGTTCACGGCGGGAAAGCGGGCCGCGTCTTTTGGGTCCGCCTTGTCCGGCTCCACCGGGCGGTAGTAGTGCTTTGCGGCGATGCGCTGGCCTTCGGGGGAGTAGAGATACTCCAGATAGGCCTGCGCGACGGCGCGCGTGCCGCGACGGTCCACCACGCCGTCCACCAGCGCCACCGGCGGCTCGGCCAGAATCGTGGCCGACGGCACCACCATTTCAATCAGTTCGCCGCCCGGTTCGTTGAGGCAGAGAAAGGCCTCATTCTCCCAGGCCAGCAGCACGTCGCCGATGCCCCGCTGGGTGAAGGTTGTGGTCGATGCCCGCGCGCCCGAATCGAGTACCGGCACGTTGTGGTACAGGGCGGCGACAAATTCCCGGGCCTTGTCCTGAGCCTGTTTGACCGCATCCGCCTGGGCCGGGTCTTTGAGTTTGGACAGGTCCCCCAGTTCCTTTTTCAGCATCCAGCCCCAGACCGCCAGGTAGTTCCAGCGCGCTCCGCCCGAGGTTTTCGGGTTGGGCGTGATGACCTCGATGCCCGGCTGGACCAGGTCGGTCCAGTCATGGAGCTTCTTGGGGTTGCCCTTGCGCACCAGAAACACAATGGTGGAGGTGTAGGGGGCGCTGTTGTGCGGCAGACGGACCCGCCAGTCCGGCGCAACGAGCTTGCTCTTCTCGGCAATGGCGTCGATGTCATAGGCCAGCGCCAGGGTCACCACGTCAGCCTCAAGCCCGTCGATAACGCCGCGCGCCTGCTTGCCCGAACCGCCGTGCGACTGGCGCACGGTGACCTCCTGACCGCTCTTTTCCTTCCAGTACTTGGCGAAGGCCGTATTGAAGTCCTGGTAGAGTTCCCGGGTCGGATCATAGGAAACGTTCAGCAGTTCAACGGACGCGCCCGCACCGGACCCGCCGGAACTCCCGCACCCGGTCAGGATTCCGCATGAAAGCAGTACTGCGGAAAAGGCGCTCAAGCATGCGGTCCGTCTCATATTCCGGCACCTCCTGTGAATTCCTGGGGGTATGCCGCCGCAGCCGTTCGGGCCCTTCCCAGGGCCAGTTCGGCCAGGGTGGTCTGGTCGAGCAGTTGTGCCGTGTGGTTGCGCACTTCGAGCATCACCCGGCGAAAGGGGCAGGCCGATTCCTGGCTGCAGGATTCGTGATTGGTGATGGACACACAGCCAATGGGGGCAAGTACTCCGTCGAAATAGCGTACGACCTGGCCCATGGTCAAGTCTTCCGGGGAAAGGGCCAGTTGGTAGCCGCCGTCCCGCCCGGCAGAACTCGTTACCCAGCCCTGCCCCTTCAAATCCATCATGATCTGCTGCATAAAGCGTTCAGGCACATCATTTAGCTGGGCCAGCATCCGCATGGAGATGGGTTGTGACTTGGACCATCGGGCCAAGCCAATCAGCGCGCGCAGCGCATAATCTGACTTTTTGGAGAGGCGCATAAATTAATCCATACCTAGTGGGTATTATATTAAGTTGAGAGAAGAGTTGTCAACTCAGTGGTCACCAAAGGGGGTGAATTGTGCCAAACCCAAGCGCTGCGGCAGTCTGAGGCCGTGATAATGCGTACTACCGGTAATACATTCCGTTGTGCTGGAGGTAGCCGCCGCCGTATCGCCCAGAGGGGTCATGATGGGTCCAGTGGACCACGCCGCCCTTGTCATTCCACTCGTACAGGCCTGAGAAAGTGATTTGGTCACCCTCGCGCAAGCCGTTGATTCTGGAGGCAATATCAATGTTGTGGGCGATGAGAACCGTGTGTCCCGAGGCCAGACTTACTATGAAGCGCTGGTGCCGCGCCCCTTGGTTGTCATCCGACAGCAGGCGCGACACCACGCCCGATTCCATTACGGGAAGGTTGCTGGCATGATTCTGGAAGGCGTTTTCGATGACCCCGGAGGAGTTTGACGGCAGCGCATGCGCGGGTTTGGGAACAGGGGGCTTGCCGGACCGTGCCTCCGGCACGGTTCTTTTATGCGCCTGTGACGGGGAGACCGGCGGCACAGTGGTTTGGACAGCACTGGGCGCCTGCTTATCCGGAGTGGGAGGTGGAGCTACCGAAGGCACAGTGGTTTGGGCAGCGCTGGGCGCCTGCTTATCGTGGGCTGGAACGGGAGCTACTGGAGGCGCGGTGGGTTGGACATCCACCGCCACCATTTCCTTCTGAACCGGAGGAGGTGGGGAGGCGGTCGTTCCCCGATGCAGCAGCCTTGGCAGGCCAAAGGTCAGCGCCAGAAGGGCCACCACAACCACTATCAATCGCCACGTGGGCTTGTTCATTACGCCGTCGTCTCCGGGGTGCGTTATGATTGCCCCGACAGGGTTCGAAAAGCAAGGCCACGAGGACGGAATCAGGGTTTTGGCAAGACGGAGCATACGGGAGTAACGGCGATGGATTGCTGTGTGGTGGGCATATCGGGGGGTACCGGCTCGGGGAAGACCACTCTGGCGAAGATGCTGGCACAGCATTTCGGTCAGGACTGCGTTGTGGTCTCCCAGGACTGGTATTACCGCGACCTTGCGGCGCTGCCGCCGGAGGAGCGGGCGCAGGTCAATTTCGACGCGCCGGACGCCATTGAGGCACCGCTGTTGGCGGCGCAGCTCGCCGCGCTGGCAGGGGGACGGGCCGTCGAGGTTCCACAGTACGACTTCGCGCTGCACACACGCCGACCGGAATCCCTTCATCTTGCCCCGGTCCCGATTGTCATCGTGGAGGGGCTGCACGTTATCGGAATGCCCGAACTGGACGGTCTACTGACCCTGCGCATCTTTGTGGATGCTTCCGATACGCTGCGGCTGGCGCGCCGGCTGGCACGCGACACGCGTGAACGGGGCCGAACCGAGGCGCAGGTGATTGCCCAGTTCGAGGCGACTGTGCGTCCCATGCACACGCGTTTTGTCGCGCCGTTGGGCGCAAAGGCGGACGTGGTGGTCGATGGGTCGGCTCCTCTGGAATCCGCCTCCGCAGCACTCGCGGCGCGGATTGAGAAACGCCTCCTCACCGAAGGGTGAGGGGAGGCTACAGGGCGTAGATAAAGGGCGACACGACGCCCGCGTTGCCCGCGAAGACGAACAGAAGGCCCAGCAGCACCAGGGACAAGATAATGGGTGCCAGCCAGAATTTCTTGCGCACCCGCATGAAGGCCCAAATCTCTTTCAGCGTTTCCATGAATCCGTCGAACTCCCGTTGCGCCGTTCCGTGGCATTTGGCAAGGGAACTACCTCACTCACATTATGTTACCTTGAAGCGGGGGCGGTGTCAATTTCGCGCGCTCTTCGATGAGCGCTTCGGGGGGGGCGAAGGCGTGGGAAGCATGGGAATAAGGGGAGTTATGGGAGAGATGGGAGCGTGCGGGGCCGGGATTTGCCGCTTATCCCTGCGGCTACTGGGCCGCGTCTCGCCCCGCTCTCACCTTTGCGACGGCCGCGTCCAAGTAGTCGTAGAAGGCGTCCATCCCTTCGCCGGTGCGGGAGGACAGGACGAATGCGTCCACGTGCGCGTTGATTGCCCGGCACTCCTCCATGGCGCGGGCGGTGTCGAATTCGAGGTGGGGAAGCAGGTCGCTTTTGCTGATGAGCAGGACGTTGATGCGGCTGAACAGGGCCGGATACTTGAGCACCTTGTCGTCGCCTTCGGTCACGGAGAGCAGGCCGATGCGCAGGTGCTCACCCAGGTCGTAGGAACTGGGACAGATGAGGTTGCCCACGTTTTCGACGATGAGCAGGCGGTGCACGGCCGGGTTGATCGGCATGGCGGCGAGCGCGTCGGACACCATTTTCGCGTCGAGGTGGCAGGAGCCCCGCGTTTCAATCTGATGGGCGAGGCAGCCGGCGCTCCGGACGCGTTCGGCGTCGCGCGAGGTCTGCACGTCGCCCTCGATGACGGCCATGGAAGTGCCGTAGCGGCGTGCCATCGTTTCCAGCAGGGTGGTCTTGCCGCTGCCGGGCGAACTCATGATGTTCACGCCCACGAGGCCGAGCCGCTCGAGCCGGGCGCGGTTTTCCGCGGCGATCTCGTCGTTCTTTGCCATGACGGGCGACTTCACTTTTATCGTTTGGGCGGTTCCCTGCGTTTCCATCACGCCTCGGGCTCCTCATAGGTTATGGTGTCGATGTCGCATTCGTAGCCGGAGACGATTTCCACGGCGGCCACGCCGCAGCCTGGGCATCCGGCCATGAAATCGCCGGTCTCGTAATCGCAGCCGCATTCGCGGCAGCGCACGCGCGCGGGACGGGCGTCGATGACGAGTTCGGTGCGGCCCATGCCGCACGATTCGGCGAGTTCGGTGAAGCAAAAGGTCAGGGAATCGGCGTTGACGCCGGACAGTGAGCCGAGTATCAAGCCCACCGACTGCACGCGTGCGCCCGCGCCCACGGTGCGTTCCACGGCGGCGATTATTTCAGTGGCAATGGAGAATTCATGCATGAGGATGGGGCTCCGCAAATGCCGGTTGGCACATGAATGACCGAAGGAACCCTGTCCGTTTTCGGCCCCGCAGGGGCCAAACAATAGTAGCCCCGGGTGGAGCGAAGCGCAACCCGGGGTCAACAAGGGGAAACGCTTCCGTCCCCGAAGGGGGCGAACAACTGGGCGCCACGCGCGAGCACCCTGTTCGCCCCCTTCGGGGACGGCGGGTCTGGTCTTTTTCCCACGGGTTCCGCTTCGCTCCACCCGGGGCTATTGTTGTTCTCCCCCTTCGGGGGCAAGACAACGGGTTGAACGAAAAGGCCGTGACCACACTTGACGCAGAAGCTAGCATATTCTGGGCAGTTCCTCGCCGTAGGGCATTTCGACGATGCGCACGCCGCCATAGCGCGTGCGCAGGCAGGCGGCGGTGGCGCGGCGCGCGGCGATGCGGCCGACCACGCAGGCTTCTCCGGCCTCGGGAAGCGCGCGCAGGATGTTCAAGGCGCGCTCTCCGTCGCGCGCGGGCACCAGTGCGACGAGCCGGCCCTCGTTGGCGACGGTGAGCGGGTCGAGTCCGAGCATCTCGCATGCGGCGCGCACGGCGGGCCGCACCGGCAAGGCGCTTTCCTCCAATTCGACGGTCACACCCGACGCGTCGGCAAGTTCCACGCAGCAGGCGGCCAGGCCGCCGCGGGTGGGGTCGCGCATGGCGTGAATCTCAACGTCCGCATCGATGAGCGCCTTCACGAGCGGCCACACGGAAGCCGTGTCCGAACGGACGGGGGTGTCGAAGGCGATACCCTTGCGCTCGCTCATGACGGCAACGCCATGCTCGGCCAGCGGGCCGCTGACCAGCACGATATCGCCTTCCTTCAATCCGGCCGGTGACACCGTAATGCGGCGCCGTCCGATGCCGGCGGCGGTGATGAAAAGCTGGTCGGCCTCGCCGCGCGCCACAACCTTGGTGTCGCCTGTGATTACGGGCACACCGCAGGCACGCGAAGCTTCACCAACCGACTCAAGGACTCGCCGCAGGTCGGCGATGGGAAAGCCCTCCTCAATGATAAGTGACAGGGAAAGGGCCAGCGGTTCCGCACCCGACACGGCAAGGTCGTTGATTACGCCGTGCACCGCCAGTTTGCCAATATCGCCGCCGCGGAAGAACAGCGGCTTCACGACAAAGGCGTCGGTGGTGAAGAGGAAATCGGGCGCGCCGGGCACGGGGGCAGCGTCGGGCAGGGCGTCGGGTGCGCCGCCCAATGCGGGCACAATCACGCCCTCGACCAGTTCCCGGGTCAGCGCGCCGCCTCCGCCGTGGGCAATGACGATTCTTTCCTCATCCATATTTGTACCTCGCGGCGCACGCGCCTTCAGACGACACCATGCAGGGGCCCAGCGGATGGCGGGGCGTGCAGACCTTTCCAAAAAGGGGGCACTGGGGGGCCTGGATATAGCCCTTGAGCACCTCGCCGCAACGGCAGCCCGGCGGGTCCGGCGCATCGACTTCGGGCAGCGCGTAGCGCTTGGCGGCGTCAAAGGCCTCGAACCCGGCGCGCAGACCAAGCCCGCTGCCCGGTATGGTGCCGAGTCCGCGCCATTCGGCGTCGCACGGTTCAAACACGGAGAACATCACCTCGCGGGCGCGCGCGTTGCCGCCGGGCCGCACGGCGCGGGTGTACTGCACAAAGGAGCCGCAGCGGTTCTCAACGAGGCAGTCCAGCAACTGGGCCACCGCTTCAATCACGTCAAGGGGGTCAAAACCCGCAGCCACGCAGGGGATCCTGTATTGTTGGGCCAGATTCTCATAGGCTTCGATGCCCAGAATCACCGACACATGGCCCGGCGTGAGGAATCCGTCGAGCAGAGAACCGCCGGCGAGCACCGCCTCCATGGCGGGCACGACGAGCTTGTTTGCCGTGTATACAGAGAAGTTCTTCAGTTCCAATGCCCGCGCCTGCAGCAGCACCGCGGCGACGCCCGGCGTGGTTGTCTCAAACCCCACCGAGAGGAACGCCACGTCACGGTCCGGGTTGTCCATGGCCAGGGTCAACGCATTGAGCGGCGAATAGACCACACGTACATCGGCACCCGCGGAGCGGCGCTGCTCCAGGGTGGAGTGCAACCCCGGCACGCGGATCATGTCGCCGAAGGTGCACACCGTGACCGGCAAATCGGCCAGCAGGATCATGCGCTCGATGTCGCGCTGGGCGGTGACGCACACGGGGCATCCCGGCCCCGACACCAGTTCGACGTTTTCGGGGAGAAGGCTGCGCAGCCCGCCGCGCCCGATGGCGTGCGTGTGCGTGCCGCACACCTCCATGAGGCGCACCCGCCTGTCCAGCGTCTTTGCCCGCTCCCGGATGCGGTGTGCGGTCGGTCCAATGTCACTCGGTTTCAAGAGAAAGGTCTCCCGCCTCACGAAGCAGCCCGAGCGTTTCCTCGGCCTCCTCAGGCGTGATTTTCTCGATGGCAAAACCGGCGTGGAGCAACACCCACTCGCCTACCGCCGCGTCGCCCACCAGGCTCAGGTTGGCGGTGCGCGTGTTGCCCTCCAGGGCGACCGTGGCCTGGTCACCCTCGACCCACACCACCTGCACGGGAACGGCTAGACACATGACAACCTCCGCGCGGCAACCGCCGCCTGTCCAAGGCTTATGCCGCCGTCGCCCGGCGGCACCACCGCATTGGCCAGCACTTCGAATCCGTTTTCCTGAAGCATTGCAGTCATTAGTCCAAGTAGCCACGCGTTTGCGAACACGCCACCGGACAAGGCAACCGTTGAAAGCCCCGTGTTGCTTCTGAGTTTGGCGCACACTGCCACGGCGGCGCGGGCGAGGGCGTTGTGGAAACGCGCCGCGCACAGCGGCGCAGGAACACCGGCAAGCCTGTCGGCCACGAGTCCGCGGATGATATCCACGCCGGGCAGTTGGAGCAGAGCACCGTCCTCGCGCGGTTGAACGGGATAATAGCCGCTTTCTGCCTTCGCGCTCCAGGCCGCACCCTCCAGTTCCATGGGAGCCTGGGCGTGATAGGTGTTGGCGTCGCAGAGGCCGCAAAGCGCCGCGGCGGCGTCAAACAGCCGCCCGGCGCTGGTGCTGCTGGGACAGTTCACCCCATGTTCAATCATGTCGTCGATCACACGCCGCTCTTCGGCGGCGAGCGCGGGCAGGAGCCGGTCCGCCAGCCCTGCGGCCTCCTCCGCGCCGAAGGCCTCGCGCAGCATCACATAGCCGGTTCGTGCGGGCCGTTTTGCGGCGGCGTCGCCGCCGGGCTGGGGCACGGGCGCGATACAGCCCACCCTCCGGTATTCGGCAAGGTCGCAGACCAGAAACTCGCCGCCCCAGGCATTGCCGTCGTCGCCCCAGCCAAAGCCGTCGAAGGACACGCCGATGACGGGACCGTCCCGGCCCGACTCGGCGAGCACCGACGCGATATGGGCGTGGTGATGCTGCACGGCGACAACGGGCAGGCCGAGGCCGCGGGCGTGGCGGGTGGTGGCGTAGGCCGGGTGCAGGTCGCAGGCGACGGCGGCCGGGACCACGTCAAGCGTGCGGCATAGTGTTTCGACGGCCTGATGAAAGGCCTCCCATGCGGCCAGATGGTCCAGGTCGCCGAGGTGGTGGCTGATATAGGCCTGGCCCGCCCGCGTGAGGCACGCGGCTCCGTTGAGTTCGGCGCCCACCGCCAGGATTTCGGAGGCGGAGGTATCCGCGTCGAGTTGGACGGGGAAGGGGGCGTAGCCGCGGGAACGCCTCAGGAAGCGTGGAGCCCCGGCGACCACCTGCATCACCGAGTCGTCGGTGCGCACGTGAATGCGCCGGTTGTGGATGAGGAAGGCGTCCGCCAGTTCGCCCAGCCGCAGATAGGCGTCATCGTTTTCGTGGGCGATGGGCTCGTCGGTGGCGTTGCCGCTGGTCATGACCAGAAGATGCAGAGAATCCTCAAAAAGCATGTGATGGATGGGGGTATAGGGCAGCATGATGCCGATGCGCGCGTTGCGCGGCGCCACCTCTTCGGCAATCCGTTCCGGGGCACGGGTGTGCCTGCGCACCAGCACGATGGGCCGCTCGGCGCTTTTCAGCAGCCATTTCTCGTCTTCATTGAACACGCCGACCCGCATCGCCTGCATTTTCGAGGCCGCCATGACGGCGAAGGGTTTCAGGTCGCGCCGCTTGCGCCGCCGCAGTTCGCGGACCGCCTGTTCGTTGGTCGCATCGCAGGCAAGGTGGAATCCGCCGATGCCCTTGACGGCCAGGATCTGCCCCGCCGCAAGCCTGCGAACGGCCTCCCGCATGGGGTCGTCGCAGGCGATGGCACGTCCGTGGGGGTCGGTAATGTCGAGGCGGGGACCGCAGTCGGGACAGCAGGTGGCCTCCGCGTGAAAGCGCCGGTTGCGCGGGTCCGCGTACTCGGCGCGGCATTGCGGGCACATGTCGAATTCGGCCATCGTTGTGCGTGCCCGGTCATAGGGCACACTTTCGATGATGGTGTACCGCGGGCCGCAGTTGGTGCAGTTGATAAAGGCATGCCGGTGGCGGCGGTTGCGGGTATTCTCCAACTCGGCCACACAGTCGCCGCAAACGGCCAAATCGGGTGAGACCACCACACGGACACTGCCCCTTGTGGCACTTTCAAGAATGCGAAAGGCCGACTCGCCCGTGGGGTTCATGTAGGCGCTGTGAATGGACTGCACCCGTGCCATCGGCGGCGGGCAGTCGCGCAGGGCGTTTAGAAACGCTTCTATGCCCGTGTCCTCTCCCTCCACCTCAATGAACACTCCGCCGACATCGTTGAGCACATGCCCGGCCAGCCCAAGCCGCACGGCCAGACCGTAGACAAAGGGTCGAAAACCCACGCCCTGCACCACGCCCTGCACTTTCACGCGTGCCCGGCGAATCATGCAATATTCTCCTCTTAAGACGGGTAGTTCACAGACGGGGAGCCGTACAATCGGCAACAATCCATCATGGTTCTTCCGGCATGGAAGAGCCATGATGGGATTTTCACGTTAATCATACCTTATCGCCGAATTCGATCTGTACGTGCACGGGTGTTGACATGTCGTCATGGCGGCAATAGAGTATGGAAGGTTTTCACCATGCTTTATTGGGCGAGACCCGGAAAGAAGGTTCCATGCGGTTCGCATTGAAATGCTGCGCAGGCTTTGCGCTGGGCGTGTGCACGCCGTTGGCCGCCTTTGCCGCGCCGCCGCAGCCGCAGGAAATCACCCGCGTGGAAACCTGGGTGAGTCCGCTCTGGGGCTACAACACACCCAAAATCGCCTGGGACGGCCGCGCGTGGCATGCCGCCGGCATGCGCGGCAAGGACACTAAGTCGGGCGAGGCACTGGTATTCCGCAACGCGGGAGACGGATGGAAGGAAACAGCCGCGCTGCCCGGTGCGTATCAGCCGCCGACGGTGGCGGTGGACGGAACGGGCCGGCTGATCGTGGCGCATACGCGCGTTGAGGCCCCCGTGCGGCTGCTTCGCGCCAGAACGGCGGAGAATACCGGGGCAATGGATGAATTGTCCCCGCCGCCCGGCATGAAGAATGCCTATTACATTGGCATGGCCGTGCGCGGTGCCGAGCTATGGCTGTCCTGGATCGATGCCCCCGGAAACAGTCTGTTCTTTGCGCATCTTGACCTTCTGCAGGGTGCTTGGAGCGGGCCGACGCTGCTGATGGCGGGACAAACCCAGCACAAACGCAAGACGGCCTGGGTCTATCCGATACTCTATCCGGCCCGCGACGGCGGGCTGCATTTTGCCGCATCCAACGCGCCCGACGGCGGCGAGGGCAACACATACAACGAGGTATGGTACCTGCATTTCCCGAAGGGGACCGTGGAGCCGGATTTGCGCGAGCGTGTCGCGGACACGCCCATGGGCACCCTGGCCTTCTGTACGGACCTGGCCGAGGACGACCAGGGTCGTCCGCACCTGGCGTTCATGTACAACACGCACGTCTACGGAGACCCGCTGCCCGCCAACGCGGGACCGGCCGGATTGTGGCATGCATGGCGTGATGCCGCCACGCATGCCTGGACGACTGCGCGTCTCGGTGAATCCGGCATCGCCGGATTCACCACGGCAGGCGAAGCGCTGCGTGTATTCTTGGCGGGGAACGGCGCGGTGCTGCGCCGCACCTGGCGTGCTACGGAAAGGGAGTGGACCGACCCTGAGACCGTGGTGCCCATCGGCAAGGCGCCTTCCGGGCCGGGCTTTTTCGACACGCTGTCCGCATCAAGCGGCGGGCCGCGGGCACCGGGCCCCGCGTTCATATCAGACGGGACCCTGAAAGAGAATGACAAGAACCTGTGCATCACCTGGGCGGTGCTGCCGGACGGAACGAACAAGCAACCAACGGAGACATCACATGAGCCATGAAGGCATGACACGGCGGGGATTTCTGGGCGCGGGCGCGGCGCTGGCCTGCGGTTTGACCGCGGCGGGCTGCGCCACGCGGGGTGACATTCCCGCCAGTCCGGAGGGGCTTCCCCTGGTAGACCTGCACGTGCATCCCGACAAGAGCACGGTGGACGCCATCGTGGCGCTGTCCAAAGAAAAGGGCGTGAAGTTCGGGATGGTCGAACACGCGGGCACAAAGGAGAACGTGTATCCGCGCGTCTTGAGCAACGACGAGGAACTGCTTTCCTGGACGAGCGAACTGGAGGGCAAGGGCGTTTACAAGGGCGTGCAGGCCGAATGGTTGGACTGGTCGGGCTGCTTTTCGAAGAAGGCGCTGGCCACACTGGACTATGTGCTCACCGACACGATGACCTTTCCCGGTCCCGGCGGCAAACGCATGAAGCTGTGGGAGAAGGAGGCGGTGATCGAAGACAGTGCCGACCTGTTCATGGACGACTACGTGGACTGGCATCTGCAGATTCTGAACGAACAGCCCATCGACGTGCTGGCGAATGTGTCCTGGCTTCCGGGCAAATTCGCCAAGAGCTATGCGACGCTCTGGACGCAGCGACGCATTGAAAAGGTTGTTGGGGCGTTTGTGCAGCAGGGCATATCCATGGAGATCAGTTCGAGTTTCATGCTGCCGGAACTGCGTTTCCTGCGCGTAGCCAAGGCGGGGGGCGTCAAGTTCTGCTTTGGCTCCAACGGCCGTTACCCGAACATGGGGAAACTGGACTACTCGCTGCAAATGGCCCGGGAACTGGGCCTGAAGCGCAAAGACATGTGGCTGCCAAAGAAGAACGGCGCGCGCGCGGGGAGATAGGAGAGGCGCCCAGGCCAAGTGGGCGGGATTCATGGGAAGAATGGGAGGGGGACGGTTTTCGTGGCACCCTCAGGCCCGGCCACAGGACGGGCCTGGGGGTGCTTGTTGTTGGTCTGCTGAATTATCCTTCGAAGAGCACCCACGACTGGCGCATAGGGTCTTCTTGCTCCTAATCTTGCTCTTGCTCCAGTTTGTGAATTATGGGTAGTCCGCACAAATTCGAACAAGATTAAGAGCAGGAGCAGGAGCAAGAGCAGGAGCAAGAGCAAGAGCAAGAGCAGGAGCAGGAGCAGGAGCAAGAGCAGGAGCAGGAGCAGGAGCAGGAGCAGGAGCAGGCGGCCCACGCCAGTCGGCTAAACGGTCAGACCGGACATAAAAAGAACTCCGGGGCTCCCGAAGGAGCCCCGGAGTGGGGGAAGTCTCAGACTGCCGCCGGAGCGGAGCTTATTTGTCGGTGAGGTGCTCGGGGATGCGCATGGTGTAGAAGGAACGCCACACGAAGACCATCGACAGCACGAAGAAGAGAGCCGACAGCGAAAGGCTCACCACCGGGTTCAGCGTGATGGCGAGTTCGACTGCAAGCAGGCCGAACAGGGTCGTGAACTTGATGACCGGGTTCATGGCCACCGAGGAGGTGTCCTTGAAGGGATCGCCGACCGTGTCGCCGACCACGCACGCATCGTGCAACGGGGTGCCCTTGGCCTTCAGTTCGGTCTCAACGATCTTCTTGGCATTGTCCCACGCGCCGCCGGCGTTGGCCATGAAGATGGCCTGGTACAGGCCGAAGATCGCGATGGAGATCAGGTAGCCGATGAAGAAGTAGTGGTTGAGGCAGGCAAAGGCCAGCGTCGAGAAGAACACGCCGAGGAAGATGTTGAACATACCCTTCTGCGCGTACTGCGTGCAGATTTCAACGACTTTCTTCGAGTCCGCCACGGAGGCGGCCGCCTCGCTGTCCAGGTTGATGTTGCGCTTGATGAACTCGACCGCCTTGTAGGCGCCCGTGGCCACCGCCTGCGTCGCCGCGCCGGAGAACCAGTAGATCACCGCGCCGCCCGTGATCAGGCCGAGCAGGAACTTCGGGTTCAGAATGGACAGGCCCTCATAGATGCCTTCGGGGCCGGTGATGCCGTACTTGGCCTTGAGCACCTGGATGATGGAGAAGATAAGTGTGGTCGCGCCCACAACGGCCGTGCCGATGAGCACCGGCTTGGCGGTGGCTTTGAAGGTGTTGCCCGCGCCGTCGTTCTCTTCCAGGTAATCCTTGGCCGTCTCGAAGTTCGGCTTGAAGCCGAAGTTCTTCTGGATGTCCTGCTCGATGTTGGGCAGGGTCTCAATGACGGACAGCTCATACACGGACTGGGCGTTGTCGGTCACGGGGCCGTAGGAGTCGACCGCGATGGTGACCGGTCCCATGC
>CAIJOU010000830.1 GCA_903822375.1 Candidatus Hydrogenedentota bacterium | reverse complement strand
GGTATGACCTCGCCGCCGATGTTGACCGCGCATTCAGCGGCCACTTTGAAGGTGTCGATCAGGCGGGCCACCTCGCCGCGGCTGTCGCGGATCGGCTTGCCGCCCTCCACGCACAGGGAGTAGGCAAGTTCCTCGAAGCGCTCCTTGAACCGCGTCACGCAGTGTTCCAGCACGGCCTGCCGTTCATAGCCGGCCATGCGCGCCATCGGCTCCGCGGCCTTGACGGCCGCGGCTATGGCGGCGTCGATGGCGGTCGCGTCGGCCATCGCCACGCGTGTGGCCACGGCGCCGGTGTATTTGTCTATGACCTCCAGATCGGTGTTGGCCTGCACCGGCTTGTTCGCAAGATAGTACGGGTAGCGTTCCTTAAGCATCAGATTCTTCTCCCGCGCGTTTGGTCACACGACGATGCGCAGTTTCTCCGCCAAACGGTCATTTTCGCGGTAGTCTATCGGCACGGCGATGATCGCCGGCCGCTCCGCGGCAAAAGCCTCCTCAATCGCGGCCGCAAGGTCCCGTGACCGCTGCACCAGAATTCCCTTGCAGCCGAAACTCTCGGCCAGCTTCACAAAATCGGGGTTGCCGAAGGACAGGTTCGTGTGGTGCCCGAATTCGTTGGTCTGTTTCCACTGAATCAGGTTGTAGGCGTTGTCCACCCACACCATGACAACGATGTTCGTTTTGCAGCGCACGGCGGTCTCTATTTCCTGCACATTCATCAGGAATCCGCCGTCGCCGCACAGCGCCATCACGCGGCGCTCCGGACAGACCAGTTTCGCGGCAATCGCGCCCGGAAGCGAACCGCCCATGGAACAGAATCCATTCGGGATCAGGCAGGTATTGGGCTCGTCGCAATGGTAGAACTGGGCCACCCACATTTTGTGCGTGCCCACGTCGCTCAGCAGAATGTCGCCCGGCCCAAGCGCCTGGCGCACGTCCCAGATGGCCTTCTGCGGCCGCACCAGGCCTTCCGTGTCGTCGTCTTTGAACTCGGCCAGCAGGTCGAGCATCTTTTTCCGGGTCACGCGGTTGAAGGGAGACTCCCACCGCTGCGGGTTCGCCCGGAAACGCTCATTCATCATCCACAGCGCGTGGGCAAGGTCGCCCACCACCTCCACCTCCAACTGGTAGTTGTGGTCCACCACCGCCGGCAGGAAGTCAACGTGCACGATCTTCTTGTCGTTCCACTTGTTCCAGGCGCGCGGCGGATACTCCACGAGGTCGTAGCCGATCGTGATGACCACATCCGCCGTCTCGAAGACGGCGTTCGCGAGCGTTCTCGGCTGGAGGCCGATGGTGAACAGGCACTCCTCCGCCTGGCGCGACACGCAGCCCTTGCCCATGTAGGTGCTGATGACCGGAATGCCGGTCATCTGGGTGAAGAGACGCAGCTGCTTGCTTGCCCGGGTGCGGATGGCCCCGTTGCCCGCCAGGATGACCGGGTTCTTCGCGGCGCGGATGGTCGCCATGGCCATGTTCACGATCTTGTCGTCCGAGACGGAGCGCCGCAGGTAATTCACCTTTATCGGATTCCGCGTGGCCGGCAGCGCGGCAATGTCGTCGGCTATCTCTATATGGCACGCGCCGGGTTTCTCGCGCTCCGCCGTTTTGAACGCGCGGCGCACGACCTCCGGAATGTTGTCCGGATGGATGATCGGGGTGGCCCACTTGGTGATGGGTCGGAACAGCGACACGATGTCGATGAGCTGGTGGCTTTCCTTGTGCTGGCGCTGGGAGTCGGCCTGCCCGGTAATCACGATCATCGGCGCGCGGTCACTGTTGGCGCTGGCCACGCCCGTCACCAGATTGGTGGCGCCGGGTCCCAGCGTGGACAGGCACACGCCCGATTCTCCTGTCAGTTTTCCGTAGGTCTCCGCCATGAACGCGGCCGCCTGTTCGTGCCGGGTCATGATGAACTGTATGGAGGACTTTTCCAAAGCCATCATGAAATGGGCGTTTTCCTCGCCCGGAAGGCCGAAAATATACTTAACCCCCTCCTGCTCCAAGCACTTGACAAACAATTCCGCAGCGTTCATGCACTCACAACTCCTGCCGTTGCAACATTTGTTTACAGACAGGTCAACATTCGGAACTAGACGCTTATTTCACCCTTGCTTGGAGCCCCTCCATCCTTGGCGGTTCGGGTCGATATTTTGCTTCAGATTGTAATTTCCCCGGGTTTTAGCGCGGGCAGCGGAAGCGGAGAAGGGGAGGGGCGCCCCTGGCGCAGTTCCTCAAGCGAATGCTCCATGTCCCGCAGAAATCCCGAAGTCGGGTCGAAACGGAGGCCTTCACGAACGTGCTGCAGTGCCTGGTCCAGCACCGGGTACATTACCGGACCCGGGACGCCCAAGCCGTCTCCCTCATAGAGGGCCCGCATCAGCGCCAGCGCCATGTCCCGCTGCAGTGCCGACTGAAAGAGCGCTGCCGTCATCTCCGGCGCGAAAATGCCGAGGTCACGGTTCTTCTCGAAATAGTGCAGTGCCGTTTCAAACTCGCCCTTGGCCAGGGTGGTGTTCACATCGGGCCGGTGCAGGTAACATTGGCCCAGCACGTAATGCGCGGCCGCATCTTCGGGATGTTCTGACAGATACGCTTTCACCAGCGGCAGGGCGTCATCCACCCGCCGCGCCGAGGTGTTCTTCCAGGCCTGACGCAGCACTTCCGGACCTACCTCCCGGCGGCAGCCCGTCTGGACCACCGCCAGCAGGGCGGCAACTGCAAGGAGCGTTCCTGTTTGTTGCAGTCGGCGGCTCATGACCGTCTTACCACTTTGGTTTCAGCCGGAAGAATCCCGTCTGCGGACCCACCCGCGCGAAGACGGCCAGTTCGGCGGGCTTCGCCTCGCGCAGCTTTTTCATTGCCTGCTGGAAATCGGCGATGCTTGCCACCGGATAGTCGCCGAGCGCCAGAATGATGACGCCCGGGCGCATCTTGCCGATTTGCGCCACGCCGCCCGACTTGACCTTGCGCACGATGACACCGCGCACGTCCTCGGCGATGTTCAGCGCGATCCGCACGTCGCGGGTAATCTCCCGCACCGACAGGCCCAGCACCGTGTCCTCGAATTCGTCCGCCTCCTGTGCGCTGCGCGGGAGCGTCGCCAGCGTAATCTGCACCGTGAGCGGTTTTCCGTCGCGCAGCAGGCCCATGGAGACCGTCTTGCCCGTGCCCGTGTCGCGCACCAGTTTGGTGAACGCCAGCACGTCGCGGTCCTGCGTGAACGTTTGCGGTTTGCCGTCAAAGGACTTGATCACGTCGCCCGCCTGCACGCCCGCCTTGGCCGCCGGCGAATCGGGCACGACCGTGCTCACGATCAGCCCGCCGGTCTTCTCGATGCCCCAGTATTCGGCGTAATCATCCTTGAGCGGCTGCGTGAACACGCCCAGCCATGCGTTGTCCTCCGCCTTGTGCGCGTCTTCACGCTCCGGCGGCTTGTCGATGTACTTCTGGAACAGCTCCGCCTGATATACGAGAGGATGGCCGCTGCGCGTGTACAGTTCGCCGCCCTCGGCGCGGCTCAGGTCGATGCCGGCCACGCCGACCAGCGCGCCGCGGGCGTTCACCACGGGCCCCGTGATGCAGCCGAAGCGCAGGTTGTTCGCCAGGCAGTAGGTTGTGCGCGGCTGGGTGATTATTGCCGCGATCCGGTCCGTGAACACCCCCGGCTCGAAATCGAGGGTTTCGCCCGTGAGCCCCAGAATGGCCACCGGTTCGCCCAGCCGCAGCGGCTGCGGCGTGAAGGTCACGTGCGGCAGGTTCAGCGGCGTGTCGGACTGCGCCTGCACGAACATCACGTTTATGTCGCCCGGCTTGTGCAGCGCCACCGCCGGGTATTCTTTCTCGGCGCCGCCGCGGCCCACGCGCACCCGCAGGTCCACCGGCGTCGCGTTTTCGACGGAAAGATGGCCCTGCGCCATTACCAGCCCGTCGGCGCGCACAATGAGACCCAGGCAGTTTCCGTTGCGCCGCACGGTCTCGCCCGTGCGGGGATCGGTCACCTCCTGCGTGAAGAGCACCTGGCAGATGGACGGAATGATTCTGTCATAGTCGCCCTGCAGCGCCTGGACGGAGAAGTCGTCCTGCGCCGCCGCGGCAAATGCGGCCGCCGCCGCGAGAAGGTTCAGAAGGGTCTTATTCCGCATGGCCGGCGTTCTCCTCTTCGGGCTGCGGCGCTTCCGCCGTCGCGTTTATCAGCACAAACCGCGTCAGCGCGCCCCGCTGCACGAACAGCATGATCAGTTTCTTCTGCGACTCTTTGCGCTCCTTGTACAGGGCCTTGAAGGCGTCCAGGTCGGTCGCCTTCTGCCCGTCCACCATGAGCACAATGTCGCCTTCCTGCAGTCCGGCCCGTGCGGCAATCCCGCCCGGGCTCGCACCGGACACGAGAATGCCCGTCCGTTCGGGAAGCTGCGCACGCCGTGCAATCTCCGGTGTGACCTCTGTCGCCGTGAAGCCCCATTCGCCGAATTCGGCCTGGCTGCCCTTTTGCGCCGTCTTCTCCTCCGTCTTTACCGGGATGTCCACCTTTTCCTCGCCGCGGTGCACCGCGAAGACCGCCGTGGAACCCACGGGCAGGTCCGCCACGGCCTTGCGCACCGCCGGCAAATCCTCTTCAAAGCGCGCGTTCATCTCGCGGCCGTTGATCGCCACGAGCACGTCGCCCGGCTTCACCCCCGCCTCCGCCGCCGGCGAGAGCCGTTCCACATCGGAAATCACCACGCCATGCTGCGACGGGTCGTCCGTCTTGGCGAGCATTTCCTGGAAGGTCACGCCGATCCAGCTTCGGTGCACCCGGCCGTCGCGGATGATCGCCTCCACCACGCCGCGCACCGTGTCCACGGGGATGGCAAAGCCCACGTTCTCCGCGCCGTTCAAGATGCGCGCGTTCACGCCGACGACCTCGCCTTTGATGTTCACCAGCGGCCCGCCGCTGTTGCCGGGATTGATGGCGGCGTCCGTCTGGATCCAGTCGTTGTAGGGCGATTCCATGAGCCCGTCCCCGCCCAGATAGCGGTTGGTCACACTCACGATACCCTTGGAAACGGACCGGGCCAGCCCGTGCGGGCTGCCCAGCGCGAGCACTGTCTGGCCCGCCTGCAAGTCTGCGGACCGGCCCATCTTCACCCAGGGAAGCTTGTCCGTGGTGTCCAGTTTGAGCACGGCAATGTCCGTGTCCGGGTCCACGCCCACCACCTTTGCGGCCACCTCGCGGTGGTCGCTCAGCACGCACTGCACCGAGCTGCTCTCGCCCGCCACATGCTCGTTGGTCACCACGTAGCCGTCCGCGCTGATGATGAAGCCGCTGCCGACCGCCAGCATCTCCGTCTTCTTGCCCCCGGAAAAGACTTCCTTCACCGGCCGAATATGCACCAGTGCGGGGGCCACCCTGTCCTTGGCCCGGATTACCGGGCCGTCCTGGCCGCCGCCCATCGTGGCACAGCCCGCAGTCAGCAGCAGTGACGCGCAGACCGCCGAAGCGGCCCAAAACCGCCGCAACGAAACTCCATCAGTCAAATGCATAGAAGGTCTCCCTGTTCCTGAACACCCTGTTGGAACAATGGATTATAGCCAACCCTTCCCGGAAGTTGATAGGTCCTTTCCAATAGTTCGCCCCCTTTCGGGGACGTTGATATCTTGGGCCGTTGACCCCGGGTTCCCTTCGGTCACCCGGGGCTATTCAGGTGTGACCCCTTCGGGGCCAAGAAGGAGGCACCCTCCTCGCGGTAATTAACCCGTCCGCCATTCAGGCGTGACCCTTTCGGGGCCAAGAAGGAGGCATCACCCTCGCGGGAATGAACCCGTCCGCCATTCTGGTGTGACCCCTTCGGGGCCAAGAAGGGAGGTACCACCCTCGCGGGAATTAACCCGTCCGCCAATCAGGTATGACTCCTTCGGGGCCAAGAAGGGAGGCGCCCTCCTCGTGGGAATTAACCCGTCCGCCATTCAGGTGTGACCCTTTCGGGGGCGGGGAAGCGGGGCGCTCTCCTCGCGGGAGTTAACCCGTCCGCTGTGTGATGTGTTTCCCTGAATCTTACAAACACTCACTTCTGCTATTCTTTTCCCACCATGCCCAAAGACAATGGTAACAACCCGGGGAAGCAAGCTCCCCTCGCTGCGGTGGTACTTGACCCTGCAGTGTTTCGCAGGATGGCTGCGCGCTACCGCGAACGCTGGGGGTTGCCCCTGTACGCGGTTGCTCCCGCCGGCGCGCTGCTCGCCGGACGACCGCCCTGCAGCAAGAATGACTGCGACAGTTGCCGTGCCGCACGCAGTCTGGCCGTGTCCGAGTCCCTGCGCTGGGGGGAGCCGGCGGTGGAGTTCTGTCCCCGTCGCCGGATTCTTTGGGCCGTGCCCGTCATGCGCAACCAGGAACTGCTCGGCGGGCTGGTCTCCGAGGCGGAAGAGTCGCGCGTGTTTCCGACCGATCCCGCCACCCCGCCGCTCGACGTGCGCGGCGCCTGCGCCGACCTGCTGGTGCTGGCCGAAGAGTTTAACGCGCTCAACGCGGCCCTGCTCGCCGCGCACCGCGCCCGGCACGGTCAGGAACAGCTTCGCGCCGAAGCCATCCACGCATGGAAGGCGCGCGGCGCCGACGACATGCGCGAGGCGTGGCTGCGCGAGGAACCCGCGCTGATCGACGCCGTGCGCCGGGGAGACGCCCCCGAGGCGCGCGCCGCGCTCAACCGCGTGCTGGTGGCCATCCATTTCAGCGCCGGCCGCAGGTTCGACGTCATCAAGAGCTACTGCATGGAACTGGCCGTGACACTGTCGCGCGCCGCCGCCGAGGCGGGCGGCAGTCCGGCGGCGCTGCTCGGCGCGAACTATGAGCAGATGGCCGCGCTGTCGCGGCTCGACTCAGAGGAGGAACTGCTGGCGTGGCTTATCGATCTGCTCCAGCGCGTCATGGACAACCTCGCCTCGCGCGCCGCGCCCGACCAGTCCGCGCAGTGCGCCTGCGCGCTGCGCTTCATGCGGGAACATTGCGGCGAGATGATCACCCGCGACGACGCGGCCCGCGCCGCGGGCGTTTCACCGTCCCACTTCTCCCGCATTTTCAAGCGTCACGCGGGGCGGGGCTTTGCCGACCTGCTGAACCAGATGCGCGTCAACCGGGCCTGCGAACTGCTCGCGCGCTCGGACCGGGAACTGTGCCTGGTCGCGCTTGATTGCGGGTTCAGCGACCAGAGCTATTTCCAGAAAGTGTTTCGTCGTTATGCTGGTCAGACGCCCGCGCGGTATCGGGCTGCAAGGCGGGCGTAGTAAGGCACGGGTTCCGCTTTGGGCGGATGCGACGTATGCGAGGAATGGGAAGAATGGGAGTTATGGGAAGGGAATGCTGGAACGGGGCATACGATGGGCCTGTCTGCATTTGTCCGCCCAAAGCGGGGTTTCAATTGCACATTCCCCATATCTCCCATTGTTCCCGCACTTCTCATTGCCCCATGAACCCGAGCACAAATTTACAATTATCTGCCGCCTGAGTGCAGGAATTATTCTTCCAGTTGGCGTACCTTTTCTATACGAGGCGCGTGAAACATGGACCTTGCGCCAAAGAAAGGATTTAGCCATGACCACCCGTTACAGCCAGCTTGCCATCGCCAACCCCGCGGACCTTGTGTTTGGCCACGCGCCCAAACCGGTCACCACGCGCAAAGGCCTCGTTATCGGCGGGGGAAAGGTCTACCCCGAACTGAACTTCACACTGCCGACGATGGAACTTTCGGAGAATACGTGGCCGCAGGTGCGCCGCCACTATGAGCAGATCGTCAAGGGCGCGCTCAAGCGCGCGTCCGAACTGGGCGCGCCGGGCGTGGTGCTGGAATGTGAAACGCTGCCGCCCATGACGCACAACCCGCTCTGGGCGGAGGAACTCTGCAAGGTTCTGCTCGACGGCATTGAGGATGCGCACGCGAAGCACGGCCTTGTCGCGGCGTTGCGCATGACGCCTAATGACAACCGCGAGATGGTGCGTCCGCCCGTCATGCGGTCCGGGCCCTACTGGGGAAACATGATCGAATCCTTCGAGCGCTGTGCGGCGCTAGGCGCGGACCTGCTCAGCATCGAGTCCGTCGGCGGCAAGGAGGTTCACGACGACGCGCTCACCATGTGCAACATCCGCCACGTCATCTTTGCGCTGTGCATCATGGGCGCGCGCGACATGCGCTTCCTGTGGACGCGCATCGCCGAGATCGCCGGGCGCAACGGCGTGCACGCCGCCGGCGACACGGCCTGCGGCTTCGGCAACACGGCCATGGTGCTGGCCGAGCAGGGCATGATCCCGCGCACCTTTGCCGCCGTGGTGCGCGCCGTGACGGCGGTGCGCTCGCTGGCCGCCTACGAGTGCGGGGCCGTCGGCCCCGGCAAGGACTGCGGCTACGAGAACCCCATCCTGAAGGCCATCACCGGCAGCCCCATGGCCATGGAGGGCAAGTCGGCCACCTGCGCCCATCTCAGCCCGGTCGGCAACATCGCCGGTTCCACCTGCGACCTGTGGAGCAACGAGTCGGTGCAGCACCTGCGCCTGCTTGCCGACATGGCCCCGACCTGCTACCTCGAAAGCCTGGAGTACGACTGCCGCCTGTTCAACCGCGCCTCCGCCGACGGGCCCGCCGGCGCGGCCACGCTTCAGCGCTGGCTGGTGGAATCGGACGCCGCGCTCGACCCGCAGGCGTGGGTGCTCACGCCCCAGAACGCGGTTGCTTTTGCGGCGGAGATTGTCGCCGCGCCGTCCGACTATCTCGCCGGACGCAATGTGGCCCTGGCCGCCGTGCGTTCGCTGGGCGGGGCCTATGAGGCGGGTCTTCTCCGCATCCCCGACCGCGAAGTGCCCTATCTCGCCATGATCGAGGCGGATTTGCTCGACATGCCCGACGACGAGGACGCGTTTATCGCCGCCTGCATGGACGAGGTGGACAAGACCAAGTTCATCGCCGCGGAGTACGAGTTGTGATTTGCAGGGTGGGTGGAGTGGAGCGAAGCGCAACGGAACCCGCCTCCTGTTGATCCGGAACCGGTGGGTTGCGTTTTGCTTTGCAAAACTTCACCCACCCTACGAGCTGCTGCCAGTCACTGTGGCGTTCAGCCCGCACATTTCATTATCATGGCGTGCGTACCCAACAGGACTTTCCCAACCCACGGGAGCCACACATGATGCGCATGCCTTTCCTTGCCATGATTCTGATGCCGATCTGCATCTCCGTCCAGGCGGCGGACTTCAAGATTGCCCCGGACCGGATGGCCGTGGTGGACGGCCAGCGCTGCTTTGTTCTTGGCCTGTATGAATACCCCAAGGACGACACGGTTCTGGACGAGGTTGCCAAGGCCGGGTTCAATCTCGTCTTCGCCGGGGCCGATACGGCCGCGATGGACCGGCTGCACGCGCACGGACTCCGGGCATGGGTGAATACCGGCGGTTACATCGACCTCGATGCGGGCGGCGACGCCGCCCTGCGGGAAATGGCCGGCAAGTACGCGTCCCATCCGGCGCTCATGGTGTGGGAAGTGCCCGATGAGGCCCTGTGGAATTGCTGGTATTCCGCCACGGAATGGCGCCGCGGCGCCGAGCCCGTCCAGCAGCGCGACAAGATTGCGGCGCTTCAGGACAAGGCTCTTGCTGAAAAACTGGACAGGGACCGCGCCCAAGTTTCGAGACTCTTCGCGCAGGGGCGCCCGGTCGAGGCGGAGGCCGTGGCCGACTCCATTTGGCTGGCATTGGGCGAGGAACAACCCCATCCCGAATGGAGCTTTTCCACCGCCCGGCAGCGTTCCGAGAAAATGGCCGCGGGCATGGTCAAGGGCTACAAGCTGCTGCGTGAGATTGACCCCGCCCATCCGGTGTGGATGAACCACGCGCCGCGCAACCAGGTGAACCAGCTTGCCATGTTCAACGCCGCCGCCGACATCGCCGGCTGTGACATCTATCCCATTCCCAAATGCACCTATGTCGGCCATTCCGACCTCATGGAACAGACCGCGGCCGCCGTGGGCGCCTACACCACGCGCATGCAGGCCGCCGCCCCCGGCAAACCCGTGTGGATGGTGCTGCAGGGTTTCGGCTGGGCCGACATTCAGCCCACCGCAACGCCCGAGTGCAAGAAGGAAGAGCGCCGACCCACCCGTGAAGAGACCCAGTTCATGGCCTACGACACAATTGTGCGCGGAGCACGCGGTATTCTTTACTGGGGCAGCGCATACATCGAAAAGGATTCCCAGTGCTGGAAAGACCTGCTCTCGGTCGCAGCCGAACTGTCCGCACTCCAGCCGGTGCTTTCCGCGCCCGATGCGAAACTGTCCCCGAAACTCAGCCTTGCCCCCACCTGGGGTTCGGTCGACCGCGAGGTGCTGGTCCTGCCCAAGGACGTCGATGGCAAGACCTGGTTGATCGTCGTCAATGAGTGCATTGATCCGGTCCAATACACCATGGAAGGGCTGGAGAAGCTGAACGGCACGACGCTTGCCGACACCGCCGCGGGCGTCGAGGTAACTGTGGAACAGGGCAAGATTGCCCTGCCGATGGCGGCGCAGTCTGTGCAGGTTCTCGGACCCCAGAAGAACGCACAGTAGGCCACCGTTGTCGTGGCGGGAATGGGAGCGGAGGTGGTCTGCGGTCGGCCGCATCCCAACGCGGCAATGCGGCACGTCGGGAAGAGTCTCACTGCACGCGATACGCGGTGGGTGTTATTCACCGCGATAGGATGACATAGGCGCAACTGGAGCGTTCCCAAGTCGGGTGAGGGATGCCCTGGGCGCACAAAATCTTTGGAAATGCGCCGAGATGGCGGGGCGGCTGAAACAGTTGCACACGCCGGCGCACCAACACCCGAAAACTTCGCGAAAGGGCATGTCGTGAGCGAGGGGAAGCAGCTGCAAAAGGGTCCTGAGAAAACCCAAACGGCTTTGACAGGTTCCGGCCCGATGCGTATTCCTGTTGGGGCGTGTTTCTCCCGCTTGCGTTGGAGCACGGTCCTTTGTCTTTTCATTCTGGCCTGCATTGCGGTTCTGTTCTTTCACCGGGTTGTGTTCCATCCCGACAGCGCTCTTGCCTCGGTGGATATTGTCAGCGCCCACAGTGAATACAAATTCGTGCAATGGCGCGCTTTCAGGGATTGGGGACTCTTTCCACTGTGGGACCCGACCGTGTTCTGCGGGAAATCCATCATCGGGGATTCGCTTCCGGCGCTGCTTAACCCGCCCCAATGGCTCTTCTGGGGAATACCGTCGCTGGCCCTGTTCGGCTATCTCCTGTGGTTCTACGCTGTCATTGGCGCGTGGGGGATGTTTCTCCTTGCAAAGAAGAAGGGGTGCGATCCGCTGGGTGCGATGCTGGCCGCGGTAATCTTCGCTTTGGGGGGGAAGACGGCGGGGCATCTCTACGCGGGGCATGTGGAAGTGCTTGCCACCATGCTTTGTCTTCCCTGGATTATGCTTGCCGCCGAGAACGTGCTGTCGGGCCCCTCTTTCTTTCGGGCGGCCCTGCTGGGCGCCGTGTTCGCCCTCACCTCCACCTGCGGGTGCATCCAGATAATGTATTGGCATTTCCTCTTTGTATGCACGTACGCCCTGCTGTGGCTGTCGGTTGGAATCTTCCAGAGAGGTTGGCGCGCCACAATAGGGTCTGCAGTCGCTTTTGCGGGAGGAATATTGTCCTTTATTGTTCTTGCGGGCCCATGGTGGCTGCCCATAGTCCGGCAGACCTTGTTGCTGTCCGCCCGGGCCCGCGGCACCGACTATGCGTTTGCCAGTGCTTTCAGCCCGGAGTACGGCGATCTCTTTCATCTCGTTTGGCCCTTTCATGGAATCCTGCCGCCGACTGCATCGGAATTCAGCAAGGGAACCGACCCAATGGCCTTCTGCTTTTGGGAGAAGACAATCTATGTTGGCGTAATTCCGCTGGCCTTGCTCCTGCCCGCGTGCCTGTGGTCACGGAAGAACCGTTCCGTTGTCATGATCCCGGTTGTTCTCATGGCCCTCACCTTCACCTTGGGTATGGGAAACCATGGCCCGCTGTTCTGGCTGGCCACGAAGATTATTCCCGGCTTTGGATTGTTCCGCTGTCCGGGAAGACTCTTCTTCTATACCACCTTTCTCGCGGCCCTGCTGGTGGGGTTGTTTGTGTCGGGCGGGGGGGCAACGGCGCGAAAATGGGTCGTGCCTGCCCTGTCGGGCATGCTGCTGGCGGCCGTGGCGGCCATGGCGGTTCTTTTGCCGCGGATGGAGGGCGCCCCGATAACGGACGTCTGGCTTCCCGTTATTCTTCTGGGCGTTTTCACCCCGCTTGCCATCCTGTGGGCGTTCGGTATTCTGCCGGGCAAACTCTGGCAGGCTGCGGTGCTTCTTCTCGTCTGCTGTGACCTGTTTGTCGTTTGGCAGGATCACATCGTGGTTGCCAAGGCAGATGACCTGGTCCCAAGCGGATTGATCGCGGAGTATCTTGTGGGGCTGAAGCACGGTGAGGAATTCAGAATGATGGCCCCGGGGGTAATCGATCAAACCCGCGCGGCGCGAGACGGTCTGGAAATAATCAATGGATATCATCCCGGTGTCTATGGCCGCTATCTGGACCTTTACAGGAGAATATGGAAATCTGACACTTCCGAAAGCACCGGACTTCAAACGCATTTTATCCATGACTGTGCCCAGCCTGTCATTCTAGACCTTATGAACGTGGTCTATGTCGTTGTTGCGCCGCCGGAACCTGGACTCGAGGGCAAGAAGGCGCTTGCGGTTCCCGGAAATCCCCGCGCCAAAATATACCGGCGCGATTCGGCGCTGCCCCGCGTCTGCATGGTGCCCGGCGCCGCACTGCCCGCGCCGGGTGTTCCCATGCTTGATGCCGTGTGCGCCATGGACCCGAGGGCGGGGTGTCTCGTGGAGGACCGGCCCTTTGAGGGCGGCGACGCCTACCGGCCGCTGACATGGGAGCGCAAATCACCCAGTGACCTGACCACACGGTTCACAAGCGAGAAGGGGGGGGTGGTCGTCATCTCGCAGGCATGGCATCCCGACTGGCGGGCCACCGACCACGGCAGGCCGGTCGAAGTCCGGCGGGTCAATTACGACTTTGTGGGCGTCTGCGTTGGTTCGGGTGACCATGAAATCCGGGTTTGGTACCGGCCCTGGGACTTTTATCTGGGCTGCTGGATTGCGGCAGCGGCATGGGCGGTGCTTGTCATTTCCGGAGTGCGGACTGTGCGCAAAAGGCAGCAATTAGCGAAAGCCGCTTGATTTCGCAACGTCGCGGAAAGATACTTCCTGCAGCAAAGGCCATGCCGTACAGGCGATGAGGCCCGAAGTATGGGCTGATGCGGCTGTCGCCGGTGTTTGTTCACTCCTCTGGCCGATGATTTGGTCCGGACAAGCCGCCAAGAGGCACTTTGTGACGGAGACACAAGCTGTGGTCGGTTTATCTCGTTCGCATCGGAATACGGTCCTTCGCCTGCTCCTGCTTGCCATCGTCACAATTGCGTTCTTTCACCGCGTTCTGTTTCACCCGGACCAGACACTGTGGACCCTGGATATTCCCGACGCCCACAGCGAGTATAAATTTGTTCAATGGCGCAGTTTTGCGGACTGGGGCGTCTTCCCTCTCTGGGACCCGACCATATATTGCGGCAAGTCCATTGTCGGCGACTCGCTTCCGGCGGTGCTGAATGTCCCGCAATGGCTCTTCTGGTTGACGCCTTCGCCGGTCCTGTTTGGGTGGATACTGTGGTTCTACGCGACCATCGGCGCGTGGGGGATGTTCCTCTTTGCAAGGAAGAAGGGGTGTGACCCGCAGGGTGCGACGCTGGCTGCGGTTGTCTTCATTTTGGGGGGCAAAACGGCCGGGCATCTCTTCGCGGGACATCTCGAAGTGCTTGCCACGATGTTGTGCCTTCCCTGGATCATGCTGGCCGCGGAGAGGGTGCTGGAAAAGCCGTCCTTCCTCCGGGGCGGCGTGCTCGGAGCGACCCTTGCCCTTGCGTCCACCTGCGGCAGTGTTCAGATCATCTATTGGCATTTCCTGTTTGTGGCCGCTTACGCTGGGCTGTGGTTGCTCGCCGGATTCCGTTCGAAGGGGTGGCCGGCCACGCGGCGGGCCGCGCTTGCCTTTGCGGCGGGCATCCTGTCCTTCCTCGTCTTTGCCGCTCCCTGGTGGTTTCCCATCGTGCGCCAAACCCTGTTGCTGTCCGCGCGCGCGCGGGGGACCGACTATCAGTTTGCCGCCTCTTTCAGCCCGCAGTATTCGGATTTGCTCCATCTCATTTGGCCGTTCCACGGAGTTCCTCCGCTGACACTGACGCCGGTTGGAAGGGCCTTTTGGGAAAGAACACTCTATTTCGGGGTTGTTCCGCTGGCCTTGATTCCATCGGCATGCCTGTGCTCCACAAAGAACCGGTCAGGTGTCATTATTGCGGCCTTCCTCACCGCGCTCAGCTTCCTTCTGGCCTTGGGCGACAACGGCCCGCTGTTCTGGCTGGCCGCGCGCGCAATCCCCGGGTTTGAGATGTTCCGATGTCCCGGAAGGCTGTTCTTCTACACCGCCTTCTCGGGAGCCCTGCTCGTCGGATTGTTCGCGTCCGAGGGGGGCGCAATGAGAAGAAAATGGATACTTCCCGTCATTTCAGGCGCACTGCTGCCGGCGGTGATTGCAGGGACACTGCTGCTCTGGCAGACCGAACACAAACCGATACCCCACGTCTGGCTTCCCATCGTCCTGTTGACGGCCTTCACGGCGGCAACGCTGCTCTGGCTGTGCAGGATATTGCCGGACCACCTGTGGAAGGCGGCGGTCCTGCTTCTTGCCTGCTGTGACCTGTTCGTAGTCTGGCAGGATCACATGGTGGTTGCCCAAACGCAGGGACTTTTCAAGACTACGCCTGCCATGAAATTCCTGACGGAGCAGAAGCAACAGGGGGAGTTCAGGCTGCTGGCGCCGAAGAGCATATTGGACCAGACCTGCGCGGCGAGATTGGGTCTTGAAATTGCGGGTGGATATCATCCCGGCATTTCCGGCCGCTACTTTGATCTTTACAGGGCCATCTGGAAATCAGACAGGTCCACGTCCACCCTTCTCAAGGAACACTCCCCGCAGTACATCGCGCACCCGGTCATACTCGACCTGATGAACGTGCGCTATCTTCTTGCCGTGCCGACGGACCGCGGGTTGCCCGGCGTGAAGGCGCTGGAATTCGTCACCGAGGAGGGCGGGTTGCATGAGAGAATCTACCGGCGTGATTCGGCGCTGCCCCGGGTTTGCATTGTTCCCAAGGCCGCCTTGCCCGCCCCGGGCGTTTCTCTGCTGGATGCGGTGTGCTCCATGGACCCGAGGGCGGGGTGTCTCGTGGAGGACCGGCCCTTTTCCGGCGGGGACGCCTTCAAGCCGCTGCCTTTTGAGCGACAGTCCCCCAGCAGTCTGACCACGCGGTTTACAAGCGAGAAGGGCGGCGTGGTCGTGGTGTCCCAGGCATGGCATCCCGACTGGCGGGCCACGGATCACGGCAGGCCGGTGGAACTGCGGCGGGTCAACTACAACTTTGTCGGCGTGTGTGTCGGCCCCGGCGACCATGAACTCCGAATCTGGTACCGCCCCTGGGACTTCTATCTGGGATGCTGGGTCGCGGCGGCGTCCTGGACGGTGCTTGCCGTTGCCGGCGTGTGGGCTGTGCGCCAGAGACGGCGATCAACGAAAGCCACTTGACTTCGCAGCGCCGCAAAACGATACTTTTCAGTGATGTGTGCCCGCGCCGCAGGGGGCCTCGGGGCCGGGGTGCGGGTCTGTGGGGGTGCTCCCCGGTTCTTTTCAGTCTTCTGGCGGGCACCCTGGTGCATGCATACCAGCAAGAATGCCGCTCAATGGAGGTACAGTTGTGGCCGGTCCCTCTCGTCAGCGTTGGACAACGATCCTGTGTTTTGCCCTTTTGACCGCCGTCACCACAGTGTTCTTTTACCGCCTTGTTTTCCATCCCGGCAATACGCTCACCTCGTTTGACATTGTTGCCGCGCAAAGCGAATACAAATTCGTGCAGTGGCACAGTTTTTCCGACTGGGGACGTTTTCCGCTTTGGGACCCCACGGTGTTTTGCGGCAAGTCAATAGTCGGCGACTCGCTGCCGGCGGTGCTGAATTTCCCGCAATGGCTTTTCTGGATTACACCCACGCCGGCCCTTTTCGGGTATATCCTGTGGTTCTATGCCACCCTCGGCGCGTGGGGCATGTTCCTCTTTGCAAAGAGGAAGGGGTGCGACCCGCAGGGGGCCATGCTGGCGGCGGTGGTATTCGTTCTGGGCGGCAAGACGGCGGGGCATCTCTACGCGGGGCATGTCGAGGTGCTCATCACAATGCTGTGCCTTCCCTGGCTCATGCTCGCGGCGGAGGGGGTGCTGGAAAAACCTTCCTTTGTCCGGGCGGGAGTCTTCGGGGGTGCATTGGCCCTGACGTCCACCTGCGGCAGCATTCAAATACTGTACTGGCATTGCCTGTTTCTCGGCGCCTACGCCCTGTTGTGGCTGCTGGCCGGATTATCCCGGCGGGGATGGCTCGCCACCCTCCGGTCCGCGTTTGCCTTTGCGGCCGGTTCCTTGTCGTTTCTTGTCTTTGCGGCGCCGTGGTGGCTTCCGATCATTTCCCAGACACTGCTGCTTTCCGCGCGGGCGCGGGGCACCGGCTACGATTTCGCCGCCGCATACAGTCCGCGGTACACGGACCTGCTCCACCTCCTCTGGCCTTTGCGCGGCGTTCCGCTGCTGGCCACGGAGAAGATTCTGGAAGAGACGGAGTACTTCTGGGAAAGGACGGTGTACTTCGGGGTCATTCCCCTGGTGCTGATCCTGCCCGCATGCCTGTGGCCGGGAAAGAACCGGAGGTCTGTGGTTGTCCTGGCTTTCCTTGCCGTCATTACGTTTCTGCTCTCCTTGGGAGACCATGGTCCGCTGTTGTGGCTGGCCACCCGGGCGATTCCCGGTTTTGTGTTATTCCGTTGCCCGGGGAGAATGTTCTTCTACACAGCCTTTCTGGTGGGTCTGCTGGTCGGACTCTACGTGTCCGGAGGCGGGGCGACAACCAGAAAATGGCCGCTCCTGGCCATTTCAGGCGCGCTGCTGACGGCGGCTATGGGCGCCGTGCTGTTGTTCTGGTGGAAAGGGGATGCGCCGATACGTTTTGTCTGGCTTCCCATCGCCCTTCTGGTGCTTTTCGTGCCGGTGATTCTGCTTTGGATGCGGGGGAGCCTTTCGGAGGATCTGTGGAAAGCGGCCATACTGCTTCTGGTCAGCGCTGATTTGTTCATTGTCTGGCAGGACCACATTGTGGTTGCCAAGACCAAGGACCTCCTGCCAAAGACTCCGGCCATGGCGTATCTTGTGGAACAGGAACGCAAAGAGGAGTTCCGAGTGCTGGGGACGGAACGGGGCTTGAACCAGACCTCTGCGGCGAAATACGGCATCGAAATCGTGGCCGGATATCATCCTGGAATTTCCGGCCGCTATTTCGATCTATACAGAAAGATATGGACTTCAGACGAGTCCACGAGCGCCGCCCTCCGCCTGCACTCGTCGGACCAGATTGGATGCCCCGCCATACTGGATCTTATGAATGTGGAGTATATCGCCGCCGGGCCAAAGGATGGCGGCTTGCCGGGGGAAAAGGCGTTGGTGTTTCCCGATGTGCAGGGGGGGCCGGAGATCAAGGTTTACCGGCGCGATTCCGCGCTGCCCCGTGTCTGCATCGTTCCCGGCGCCGACGTGCCCGCCCAGGGAGTGCCTTTCCTTGATGCGCTGTGCTCCCATGATCCGAGAACGGGTTGCCTCGTGGAGGACCGTCCCTATCAGGGCGGAGAGCCGTTCCGGCCCCTGCCGTTTGAGCGGCAGTCGCCCAGTGATTTGACCACGCGGTTCACGAGCGACAAGGGTGGCGTGGTTGTCATTTCGCAGGCATGGCATCCGGACTGGCGGGCCACGGACCACGGCCAATTGGTGGAGGTGCGGCGGGTCAACTACGACTTTGTCGGTGTCTGCGTTGGTCCCGGTGACCATGAGATTCGTGTATGGTACTGGCCCTGGGACTTCTATCTGGGATGCTACGTTGCGGCGCTGGGTTGGGCGACACTCGCCGCCGCCGGCGCGTGGACCATCCGCAAGCGCCGTCGTTTGGCAAAGGCGGCTTGATTCCGCAACGCCGCGAAGTGATACTTCTCGGCACCGCCACCATTGGAGACTGCATGATGAACGGCTTTGAACGCGTCCGCGCCTGCATCGACGGCAAACCCGTCGACGCCACACCCTTTATGCCCATCACCATGATGTTTGCGGCGGACCACATCGGCGTGCCCTACGGGAAATACGCCGCCGATTACCGCCTGCTGGTCGAGGGCCAGTTGCGCGTGGCCGAGGCGTATGATTTCGATTTCGTCTCCTGCATCTCCGATCCCGCCCGCGAATCGGCCGACTGCGGCGCGCCGGTTGTCTGGTTCGACGACCAGCCGCCCGCGCTCGACGAGGGCAACGCCCTGCTGGCGGACAAGACCGCGCTGGCCGGGCTGAAGCAGCCCGACCCCCTTGGCGGCGGGCGCATGACCGACCGCGTCAATGCCGCGGCATTGTTTCGCGGGAAGATTGGCGGCGAGAGACTCATCGAGGGCTGGGTTGAGGGACCCATCGCGCTGGCGGCCGACCTGCGCGGCATCAACCACCTGATGATGGACTTTTTCGAGGAGCCCGATTTCGTGCGCGACCTCATGGCTTTTGCCGCGGAGACCGGGCTCGCCTTTGCCAAAGCGCAGATCGACGCGGGCGTGGACATCATCGGCGTCGGCGACGCGGCCGCGTCGCTGGTGGGCCCGATGGTCTACGACGAGTACGTTTGGCAATACGAGAAAGAGCTTGTTGAGGGGATTCACGCGGCAGGCGGCATGGCGCGGCTGCACATTTGCGGCAACACCTCGCCCATTCTTGAGAGCATGGGCAAACTGGGTTGCGAAATTGTCGACCTTGACCACATGGTCAGCATGGCCGACGCCCGCACCGCCATGGGCCCCAACCAGGTTCTGCTCGGCAACATCGACCCCGTGTCCGTGCTGCGCGGCGGCACGCCCGAGACCATTCGCTCGGCGCTCAGCGTCTGCCATGCGGCCTGCGGCGAGCCCTACGTGGTCAGCGCGGGCTGCGAGGTTGTGCGCGACACGCCGCTGGAGAATGTGCGGGCCATGCGGGATTTCGCGCGGAACCGGGACTGACCTCCGAAAGGCGGTCGGGGGGTGTCGTCTTTCTCGAATACTGCCGCTGACTACACTGTTCCCGCCACCTGCGGCTGCTCCCGCGCCGCCACCGGCGCGACGGTAAACGTGACGTCCCCCTTGTCCCACCAGTCCTTCATCTCCTCGCCTTTTTCGTCGGTCTTGTTCTTGCCGTAGCTGTAGACAACAAATTCGCCGTTCTCCTTCACCCGGTACGAAATGTGCTTCCCGCCGTTCCACGGGTCTGTGGGGACGCGGTCGAGAAACGTGGGCACCACTTCCTCCAAGCGCTCCGCCAATCGTCCGTTCGCCAACCGGAACCGCTCCACCGCCAGCGCCGTTTGTGCCAGGCTCAATTGTGTACGGATGCGCAGTTCCGACGCGAAGACACGGTCGAATGCCGGCATGAGCGCGTTGACCATGGGTGTTCGGAACGCCAAAAAAGATTTCTCCTTCCAGTGCAGTGCGGCCAGGATGTCAGGCAGAGTGTCTGTCCGGGCCGCGTTGTCCGCGGCGTTTTGAATCAGTCTGAAGGAATTGGCGAACACGGCCCGTTCAAAGGCGTCCGAGCCCAGTAAATTGATTAGGGGCAGCGCAACACTGATGGCCGGAACCACCCCTTCGACTGGTTCCGCTTTGTCGTTTGCCGCCAACGACAAATAATACTCCCCGGCGTAGTCGAGGGAAGTCGCGCATTCTCCTGCCAGTGCCCTGTTGATAAACGGCCCCTGCCACAACGGGGGCAGGGCGTTGGCCAGGGTCTCTTGCATACGGGCCAGCAAAGGATCGGACAGCTCCATGCGGTTGAGGATGTTCTCCAGATTCTGGACGGCAATCCCCGTGATGGCCGTGCGCACCAGTTGAGAGAGGACGATCGGTTCCTCGCTCAAGGAGTTGGCGATGGGAAGAATGTCGCGAACCGAATTTACTGCGTCTTCCGGGCGGCGTTCCACCGCAGCCGTCCATCCCTCGATTGCCATAGCGCGCGCCAGCCTGCGCAACCGCGCCAGGTGACCAAGTTCAGCGGAATACCCCTGCCCCAAATCGACTGGATAGCGACTCTTCCACAGGCCAGACCGAGCTATCTCATGCAGCATTTCCGCCACCGGCCGGCCTACTATATTCCGGTAGTTCTGTGTGGCAGCCCACACCTCTGCCGGTATGGGCTTTGTGCGCTCCACTTCCGGGTGTCCGAACATGAGCACATTGTCTTCCAGCGCTTTGCGTTCCGGCGTTGACGCAGCCCCCGCTTTGGAATCGAGGGACTTGAGCCACGCGACATATTGGCAAAATTCCGTGTCCGCAGCCGCTTGATATCTCAGTGCGACGTTCTCCTCTGGCGGCACACTCGCATACCAGCGGTTCAACTCGTTCGAATCGGCGGGAAGGCCCTGGCTTCGCAGGGTTGTCTTGACGGCCGGTTCCACCGGCCACTGTAACCATGCCCAGAACACGGCAATCAGGAGTACCGCTGCCGCGCAGCCCACTTGATGGAATGTTGAGTGCGACACCTTGAATCGTTCGTGCTGCACGGGGTTCTCCTGCGGCACGGCCCACATCTCGTAACCACGCATGCGGAACACAATGGTCACCCAGCCGAGCACGAGCCACCCCGACAGGCAGAGGCAGGCGATTGCCAGCCCGGCCGGATTTACCCAGTGGACGGACCAGGACGGGCGGGAGAGTTGGGCCAAGGGATACAGCGCCAGCGCAATAAAAGCCCAGACCGCCGTTGAGAGCCATGCAGCACGGCGGGATATCATGTTGTGGCAGGCTGAAGCGACAAAGAAGGAAAACGTGGACAACGTGGGATGCAACAGGCTGAACCAGGTTGCAGACACGAGGAACGCCATTTCAAAGGGTCCGCAGGAACAACCCCGTTCCGTGCAGACTGCGGGCATTACCATGCATTGGAATCCCAGCCATGTAACCATGAACAGTCCAAGGATGCCCGCCACGTTGGTCATGGCGATCCACGCGAGCAGCCCGGTGACCAGCACCGGGCCAAGACATATCAGCATGATCTCGCGGACACTGGTCTCGCCATGCGCCCAGGCGTCGCTCAACAGACCGGCTGCGGCCGAATGGTCCGCCAGCAGGAAGGACAGCACGTTCAGCATGGCGATTCCGACCAGCGTCACGCCAAGATTCACTGCGGCCGCCAGGACGCGTGCCCGCGCCTGTTCCTGCTTGCTCACCGGAATCCTTGCCATCCAATCCAGACGGCGGAGTTTCTTCTTCTTCCGCGGGCACCATTCCATGACGAACTGCCAACTCAGCGCCGGCAGCAACAGCGCCAGCGAGGGTAGCGCCTGCGTAATGAAGAAGAACGCATTCGCGCGCCAACGGGCTTGCATGGCTGGGTCGGTAAGCCCCATGGTTATAATCCAGTACAGCCCGATCCCCAAGACCCAGAACAGCAGCGTCATCTTGGGGAGATACCATCTTGCCCGGCCCATCTCATAGGAAACCAACGCTGCGCGGGTGGATGCGAACGGTGGTGCATCAACGTGCCGCATCCGGATTCTCTCCCACAAAGACGCCCTTGCCTTGCTGTTCATGGCCGCATTTTACATCCCGCATCGCCGCCTAATCCATGCAGGCTTCCACGGTCGGAGTTCCGGGCATGCGGCCTGCGGCGACCGCTATGTGGTCAGCGCCGGGTGCGAGGTCGTGCGCGACACACCGCTGGAGAACGTGCGGGCCATGCGGGATTTCGCGCGGAACCGGTAAGTGTGCCGCGCGGCGCGGCGGAACGAACCAGTTTCGCAAAACGGAGGCTGTTGGCGGGTAACCCCGAGTCTGTCCACCCTCTGCCGGTGGGTGGGAGAAAGAACGCCCGCCGCGAGGGCGGGCGTAACAGGGCAGTCCGGATGGGCGGCGGCGTGCAGCGCGCCGTTGGCGCTCAGGGGTTCCGCGCGACGCGGAAACCGGTGCTGAGCGACCAATTGTTCGGGGCGGAGGAAGCCCGGCTGGAAGACGTGCAGTAGACGATATTCTGGTCGTATGCACCGCCGCGAAGCACCCGTTCACCGGCGCGGGGTGAATCGTTCCATGCCGCACGGCCGGACGGCGCGCCGGTGTAGCTGTCGTGGAAGTCGTCCTCCACCCACTCGTGCGCATTGCCGTTCATGTCAAAGAGGCCAAACTGGTTTGCCCATTTCGTGCCCACGGCCTTTGTGCCGCCGGGGTCGTTGTTTCCGACGTACCACAGGTAGTTGACCCGGTCACCGGCCAGCACGCCGGCCGTGCAGTTTTCATCGAGGTCGCCGCAGTCCAGGGAATCGCCAAAGAAGAAGCGGGTGGTTGTGCCGGCGCGGCAGGCATACTCCCACTCGGCCTCCGAGGGCAGGCGCATGTTTGCCGACCCTTGGACCGTGGCCAGAATATGCGTGTTGAGCGCGACCACGAAGTCCTTGGCATCGTCCCAGGTCAGGGCGTAGGCGGGATAGTTGTCCCCAAACCCGTTTAGGTCGTAGGGCGCCCCGTGGGGCCAGGAATGCATAAGGGCCAGCCATTGCGCCTGGGTCACCTCGTACTTGCCCATGTAGAACGCGGAGTCAATGTTTACGGAATGCTGGGGCATCTGCCAGTACTGCGCGCCCCGTTCACCGGCGGCGTTGCCCATCATGAAACTGCCGGCGGCCACGCGCACCAGCACCAGGGGCACACCGCCCGGCAGATTGATGGTGACCTCGGTGGGCACAGCGGCCAGCGCCGTGATCACGGTGGAGGGTGAGGCAGTGCCCGTTGGGCCGTTGTTGGAACCCACGGTCAGACGCGGGTGATATGTGCCCGGCGCGACGTATGTGTGTGACGGATTCTGAACGTTTGAGACGCCGCCGTCACCGAACTCCCAATTCCAGAAGACAATGTGCGAGGCATTGTCAATGTAAGACATGTCTGTGAACTGTACGGTCAGCGGCGCCGTGCCCGTGGTGCGGTCCATGTCGAATCCGGCCACGGGCTCGCCCGGCTTGCAGCCGGCCCCCAGGCAGATGACGGCGGTTGCCAAGACGAGCACAGCAGAAATTAACAGTCTGTTCATGTCGAGAGGTCCTCCTGGGTTGTGTTTTCGTGCGTGTTCCCATGAACTTCAGCGGTCGGGTCGGGTTGAACCTTTCTATGTGGGCTGTGCCGTCTTTAGGTCCAGCGCTACGCGAAAGCCGATGTTGTCGCATGCCAAGTCCGGTTGACCGGTAACGCGGATGGCGAGCGGCAGTTGAAGACGTCCACATGGTATGCCCCACCGGGGCGCATACCCGAGCAGAACCGGGGGAGAGTCGGTCCATGCGCGGCCATCTGGCGGCGCATCTATGTAGCCGTAGCGCCAGTAACCGCAGACCCACTCTGTCACATGGCCATTTATGCCGTACTAGACGATTCCATTTTTGGCAGTTTTCCACCCACTGCCTTTACGGTGTTGGGAGTGTTATTTCCGGCGTACCAGAGGCCGTCAACCCGGCTGGCTGGAAGCACCTCCTCTGTGCTGTTCCCAAATTACTCCGACAAAGCGCAGGCGAATATTACCCCTTTTTCGTAGATTTGTCAATTCCCACGGACGTTGCCGGTCAATTTGGCAAAATTCATGTGTTGCATTATACTTACCCCAAACCGTGTTCCCCATCATTGGGCATGGAAAGGGCGGAAGAATGGGTCGTATTCGGACAATCGTGATTCTGCTGGCGGTCGTGCTGCATGCCAGCATCGGGTTTGCGGCGGGCAAGGCGCGCTGGGCCGAGGCGAACATGCTCCTCAATCCGGACATGAGCGCGATCGTCGTGTACAACGTCTGCTACCAGTCGCTGGGCGGCCTGCACGGTTTTTACTTTGAAGGGGTCGGGGGCCTGCCGCAGTTCTACACCGACACCGCCAAGGCCTTCCTTGACGGCAAGGGCGACGGCATCCCCGTGACCATCACGGCGGTCGGCGACAGGAAATGGGACATCGTCCTCGCGGGCGGGCGCGCTATCGATTCCGGCGACGTGGTCTACCGATTCTCTTACTATATCAACCTGCGGGATACCGGTGAGGCCGGGTTCACGCAGGCCAAAGATGAATCCCTGGCCTATCTGGACTGGGCGCCCGTGCAGTGGAAGGACCCGCTGGAACACTACACCGTGCGCGTGATGTATCCCAAAGAGATACCCGCCGGGGAACTCACGCTGGAACAGATGAAACCGTACAAGTTCATGACCGAGAAGTTCATGAATACGGAATACCTCATCTCTTATTACGGACAGCCGTTCAAGGACAAGAACCTGCTGACGGTTCGGTTCCACCGGAAGGATGTTCCCAGCCTCTACCACTTCCAGATCAAGCAATACATCGACGCCTCGATTTTCCCGGAAACTGCCCCGAAAGAAGTGCAACCGGTGGAAACGCAGCCTGTGGGGGCGCCGACAGACAGCTCACCCGTTTCCAGTTCGCGCATTGGCTTCACCCCGCCAGGGGGCGACGCTCTGCCTGCGAGTGCCAGGGTGCGCTACAAGCTCTACGTCGTCGGTTTCGGTGTATTTCTCGTGCTGCTGGTCATGATCGTGTCGCAGCTTAAGAACCGGTCGATGCTTCGCGCGCGCGACGGGCTCCAGGAAATCCAGTGGGCGCGCGAGGACTGGGTGCCGCCGCAGATTGAGGTGTCCACTTTCCGCAAGCCCGGCAAGGTGGCCAAACTTGACCTCTACGAGGCCTGCACCCTGTGCGATGTGCGCTTTGGCGACATCCTGAGCGCGATTGTGGTGCGGTTGGAAACGCTGGGGGCCATTGAGGTCACCAGCCAGTCGCCGTTCCAGTGCAGGGCGCTTCAGCCCAATCCCGACCTGCCCAACGCCTACGAAAAGGCCGTGTTCCAGTTTGTGCAGAATGACGGCGACCTGACCCGTCCCGAGATGGACGAAGTCTACCGGCTGCTGTGCAAGAACCTGCAAACCGAGGCGTGGGATTGCGACCTGGAAGCCACCAAGGCTTTCTACCGCGACATGGTGGGCGAGTTGAACGCCCCGGCCGGACAGACGGCCCGGCGGGATGAAACGGCGCGTCAAGAGGATGCCCGGCAGATGGACTACGGCGGCATGCAGTGGGGGAGGTCCCCCTTCTACTACGGGACCTATTTCGGCCAGGACTATGGCAACATGACCTACACGCAGTACACCAATCCTACGATTTCCGGCGCCACCGTAAAGGGGTGCTTCGAGCACACGGCCTGCCACGATGCGTGCCACTCGGCGTGTCATGACGCCTGCCATTCGGCCTGCCACTCGGCGTGCCACGACGCCTGCCATTCCGCCTGCCATTCGGCCTGCGTCAGCGGGGATTCACACTGATGGGCGACGATTGTGAAAGCTGTCCGCTCGACTGGATCGACGCCTACGCGGCGCGGCTGCGCGAATTCATTTTCGTGCGCGAGGAGGACTGCCTGCTGATCAAGGTGCCCAACGAGGCGCACAAGCTGAACCCGTCCGGCGCGCGCATGCTCAAGGCGCTGCTCGACGGCGCAAGCGTGGCCGATTACTGGAAGCGCCACGGCGGCACCCCGGCGGTGCGCCGCGACATTTACGACTTTTTCGTCGCGCTCAAGCGCCTGCTGCAGGGCTGCGTGAACGAGCGGGACCTTCCGCGCGCCGTCACCGTGCGCCCTTTCGGCCTCGGCTTCAACAGCCTGCCCGTGCTCAGCGAGGTGGCGGTCACCTACCGGTGCAACCTGGCCTGCCGCTTCTGTTACGCCGGCTGTTCCTGCAAGAAGGGCACTGCCGGGGACATGAGCGACGGGGAGATTCGGCGCATTCTGCGCATCATCCGCGAGGATGCCCAGGTGCCCAGCGTCAGCTTCACCGGCGGCGAACCCACGCTGCGGCCCGAACTGTCCGCATGGGTGCGCCACGCGCGGCATGATCTGGGCATGCGGGTGAATCTGATCACCAACGGCACGAAGATTGACGAACCGCTGGCCGATGCGCTTGCGGAGGCCGGTCTGCACAGCGCCCAGGTGAGCGTCGAGGCGCCGCTGGCGGCGGTGCACGATGCGCTCGTGCGGTGCGAAGGCGCCCATGAGCGGGCCGTGCGCGCGGTCGGGTTGCTCAAGGACCGCGGCATCCGCGTGCACACAAACACCACGCTGAACCGCATGAATCTCGACTCCGCCGCAGCCATGCCCGCGTTCATCCAGGGACTCGGCCTCACCCGGTTGTCGATGAACCTCGTGATTCCCACGGCGGCCGCCGCCACCAGCGACGACATTAATGTGACATACACCGAAATCGGCGACCACGTGCTGAAGGTCCAGCAGGCCGCCGAGGCGGCGGGTGTCAAATTCATGTGGTACTCGCCCACGCCCGTCTGCCTGTTCAATCCGATACTGCACCGGCTGGGCAACAAGGGCTGTGCGGCCTGCGACGGGCTGCTGTCGGTATCGCCGTCCGGTGACGTGCTGCCCTGCTCCAGCTGGCCCGAACCGGTCGGCAACCTGTTGCGCGACGATTTTCGAAGCGTCTGGAATTCCGTTCAGGGCAAGTGGCTGCGCGAAAAGCGTTTTGCCCCGGAATCATGCCAAACCTGTGAAGACTTTGCGCTGTGCCAGGGGGCCTGCCCCCTGTACTGGCGGCATTTCGGCTGCGCCGAACTTGAGGAGGCCTGTCATGCTGATGTCTGCGGCTGACCGAAAGCAGGAGATCGTTTTTCATGTCCTGCGCAACCTGCCCTACCCGGTGCGCATACTGCTCTCCGGGTCGCTGCTTCTCTCGGGCGTGATGGTCCAGGCCTACGGCGTGCTCTGGGCGGGCGTCGTGGCCATTTTCGCCGGCGTGCTGCTGCTGACCACGCGCGGCTATCAGAACGTTGCCCGGCCGGTGGCCGGAAGCACGGAATGGAGTTCCGTGCGCCCGGAGGACGTGCAGCGCATTCTCGATATTGACAGCAAACAGAGCCGATGGGATGTCGACGCCGTGGACATTTCGAACGGTCTGGGTTTTGTCACCCTTGCCGCACTGGCCGCCGGATTGGGCTGGTTGTCTTATCGCATGGGCGGGCTGGGCACGAGCCTTGGACAGATAATCGCGTTTGATTCCGCCGCGGCGCTGCTGCCCTTTTGGGTGACCGGCCTGCGCTCCGTTCTCAAGAACAATGCACTCGTCATCAAGACCAACCTGATACTGCAATTGCACGCGTCTTATAACGCTCAGGCGCAGTCCGACGAGCAGTTTCAGTTTCAGATGCAGACCGCTCCCGTCGAGACGGGGGGGAAGGTGCCGCGGGACGTCAAGGCCATGGTCCGGTTTCCCAAGGCGCCCGAGGGGTTCCACGGGCTCCAGATTCAGATTGCCATCAACAGCGTGCAGGGCAGCGACTATCCCTACGCCTACTGCGTGCTTGTGGCGAAGCCCGGGTTCGGCCTGGCCGACAAGCTGGCCCGGGTGAACGTAAACCCCGGGCCGGCCGTCAAAGTGGACGGAACCAAGATCGTCATCGAGTCCGAAGTGAACGCCGAGGCGGAGGTCATGGTATTTCGCCAGGAGACGGCGGGCACGGGCTACAAGACGAGTCCGAAACAGGCGCAAAGCATTCTGAGCTTCGCGCTGGATGCCGCAAGGAAATTGAGCGGGGGCGGCTGAACATTCAAACGCTTCTTTCCGGCACGGCACAGGGCGTCCTTTTCCACCCTTTGTCCTTTCCGTCCTTTCTTTCCGGAAAAGCTCCGGCTTTGCCGATCCCCCTTCCGCATGCTATCATTTGCCGTCGCTGGAATAACCCATAATCATTAGTCCGAGGTTGCCCCCATGTCCCGCAAAGACAAGATATCCATCATTCGTTCAGAGGAATTTGCATCTGTCGAGGACGAACTCGCGGCGGCGGTGGACGAACTCGAGAACGCCAATCTGCGCATCCAGGCGCTGCTTGAGTCCGAAACGGCCATTATGGGCGAGTCCCCGGCGGCTGACACGGCCGATGAGGCCGCCGCGGCCGTGCCGGACGCCGTGGAGCAGACCGCATAGTCACCCCCTGATTTGGGATCGTGCGCAACCGGTGGAAAGCCAGCAGTTCATGGACGATTCGCGACTGAACATTCTCATCGCCGACTTTCACCTGCAGGGCGGAGGACAGGTGCGCTATGTGGTCAGTCTCGCCCGCGAACTGGTCCGTTTCGGTCACCGGGTCACGGTGGGTTGCCGCTCCGGCAGCGTGCTTGTTGATGCGGCGCGCGAGGCCGGCTGCGAGGTGATTGACCGGTTCAATTTCCGCGGGGGACTCCGGCCGTTGGCGTGGGCCGAAGACTTGCGCCGCGGCAAGAGTTATATTCGCCGCGAAAAACCCGACATCCTGCATGTCAACGGATCCCAGGACCACTGGTCCCTGGCCCTGGCCAACCGCGGTCTTGGGTTCCCGGTTTGCCTGGTGCGCACCCGCCACAACACCTACACGGTCAAGGACCACCTGCCCAACCGTCTGCTCAACCGTCAGTGGACGGACTTCCAGATAGTTGTCTGTGATGTGGTGCGACGAACCCTTTCCCTGCAGCGCGCCTTCGACCACGCCCGGCTTTGCTCCATACACAACGGCGTGGACGCCGAAAGATACCGTCCCGACCCCGAGCGGCGCGCCGCGGCGCGCGCAGCGTTCGGCTACACGGACGACGACCTGGTATGCGGCATCGTCGCGCGCATGGTGCCCGCCAAGGGGCACCAGTTCCTGTTTCGCGCCGTGGCCCAGTTGACGAAGAACTATCCCGCGCTCAAGATTCTTTGCCTGGGGCAGGGGGCGCTTGAGGAAGACCTGAAGAAACTGGCCGCCGACCTGCACATCGCCGAGCGGATTCATTTTGCCGGATTCCGACAGGACATGGAAGAGTGCCTTCACGCCGTGGACATCGGCGTGCAGCCGTCCATCGACTGTGACACATCCTCCTTCAGTCTCAAAGAGATGATGGCGCTGGAAATCCCCGTTATCGCCTCCGACTATGGCGGACTCAAGGAAATCGTCTCGGACGGCGTCGAGGGCTTTGTGGTGCATGCGGGCACGGTGGAGCCGCTTGCCGCGGCGCTGCGGCGCATGGTCATTGCCCCCGACCTGCGCGCGCGCATGGGGCGCATGGGGCGCCAGCGCGTGCTTGCCGACTTTACCCTGGAGGTGTTTGCCCGGCGCACCGAGCATGCCTACCGGCGCGCCATCGAGGTTCACCGACAACGGCGCGGCAAGAAGATGTAGGTCAGGCGCCCCGCCTGACATGCTTTAACATTGGATTAGCCCGGACAGCCGAGGGCGGCTGTCCCACAGGGGCTTTGTAGGTCAGGCGCCCCGCCTGACGTTCGAGATACTTGTTTAGGCTGACAGCCGAGGGCGGCTGTCCCACATGGGAACGCAAACCGTGAAGATCCTCCACCTTGACGAACAGACCGGCTGGCGCGGCGGCGAACAGCAGGCCAGTTGGCTTGTCCAGGGCCTGGCCAGCCGCGGGCACGAGGTGTGGGTGGTGGGGAAGAAGGGTTCGCCCTTTTTGACCAGCAAGCACGGCGGCGCCCGGCTGACTCGCCAAGCCCTGCCCCTTCACGGAGAATTTGACCTGTACAGTGCCTGGCGCCTGGCCCGGATTTGCGCGCGCGAGCATATCGACATCATCCATGCCCACAGCAGCCATGCCCACGGCATTGCCGTGCTCGCCGTGCGGCTTTCCGGCAAGACCGGCCCCAAGGTTATCGCCGCGCGCCGGGTTAGCTTTCCGCCAAAAGGGCACAGGCTCAACCGTTGGAAATACGGCCGGCCGGACCGCATCGTCTGCGTGTCCTACAAGGTCGCCGAGGTCATGCGCGAATTTGGCACCGTGGAGAATCGGCTCACCGTAGTCCACAGTGCCGTTGACCTTGCCCGCGTTGACGTTGATCCCCTGTCCCGCCCCGAGATGGGCGTTCCCGAGCATGTTCCCCTTGTCGTCTCCGCGGGTTCGCTCGTCGGCCACAAGGACCATGCCAACCTGCTTGAGGCCGTGGCGCATGCGCGCCAGTCTTTCCCGGACCTGTGGCTCGTTATCGCCGGTGAAGGCCCCCTGCGCGCCGACCTGGAATCGAAGGCGGCAAGGCTTGGCATTGCGGACCATGTCCGTTTTCTGGGCCAGCGCAAAGACGCGCCGCGCGTGATTCGCGCCGGCACGGTCTACGTCTCGTCAAGCTGGTCCGAAGGACTGGGCACCTCCATATTGGAGGCGCTGGCCGCCGGAACGCCCGTGGTGGCCACCCGTGCCGGCGGAGCCGACGAAATGGTCATTCCCGGCCGCACCGGCTGGCTTGTGCCCGTGCGCGATTCCGCCGCGCTGGGCAAGGCGCTTGTGGAATGCCTCCGGCACCGGGACGAGGCGCTGCGCATGGCCGCCGAGGGACGGCGTCTGGTGGAGGCGGAATTCACCGCGCCGCGCATGGTGGAACGCACCCTCGAAGTGTATGCACAATTGTTGAAGGATGGTCCGAAGTAACCCGACCGATGGAGCGACCGCCCGTTGAACGACCTGACCGTGCTGATACTCGTGCCCAACGCCCGCGACCGCATCGAGCGCTGCCTCGAAAGCGTGCGCTGGGCCGACGATATATTTTGCGTTGTCGATCCCAGGTGCAACGACGGGTCCGACGAGGCCGCGCGCGGCTTCAGCAGCCATGTGGTCGTGCATGAGTACGTCAACGCCGCCGCGCAGCGCAACTGGGCGCTGCCCCAAATCACCACCGAATGGACCCTGGTTCTCGACGCGGACGAGTTTCTGTCCGATGCGCTCGCCGAGCGCATCAGGCTCATCATCAAGGACCCGGCCAGCCTCGACGGGTACGACATTCTGCGCCATTCCTACTTCTTCGGCAAACTGATCAAGCACTGCGGCTGGCATCACGACTACAATTTGCGCCTGTTCCGCACGGCCAAGGGCCGTTATCTCAACCGGCGCGTGCATTCCAAGGTTGTCGTTGAGGGCGGCGTCGGAAAGATCAACGACGTCATGTACCACGACACCTACCGCAACTTCGACGAGTACTTCAACACGTCGATGCGCTTCACCACCTGGGGCGCGCAGGACGCCTATGACCGCGGCAAGCGGACCCGTCTCATCGACCTCACCCTGCGCCCCGTGCAGAAGTTCCTCAAGATGTACGTCTGGCGGCTCGGTTTTCTGGACGGCTACCACGGGGCTGTGCTTTGCGGACTCTCCGCCTTCAGCGTTTTCCTGAAGTACGCCAAGATCTGGAACCTCCACCGCACCAACGCGCCGAAGACTCCCGCAGGGGAATGAGTGGAGAATCCAGAATCCAGGAGTCAGAATCCAGAAGAAGACAGACAAGGCAGAACACAAGACGGCGATCTCCATGCAAAAAAGGGGATCGCCAAGACACGAGAGCGGAAACATCGAGGGGAATTTCCGGGCAGCGGTCTGTGGAAAGGGTTCCTTTCTTTCCTGTGGCGTCTTTGGGGCTGTTGACAAGCTTTTTTGGCCGTTGTTATACTCGCCCGCATGAAAAAAGTGCTTTTGAGTTCCGTGTTTAAGCCCTTTGGCGTGGACAATCTTTACAGTCGGCAAGACTCAAGAATCGAGTTGTTTCACAACCAACTCACCAAGTATCAGGGCGTGTTCAGCATCCGGACGCACTTTCTCACCTACGGTCTGCACACCATCGCCAACAATCTCGACAACCCGGTGACCGTGCTCGAATTCCCCTCCATCGAGCGTTTCCGTCGCGAGGTCAAGAAGGGTTATGACTACGTGGGCATCGGTTCGATCGCGCCCAATTTCGAGAAAGTCCGGCGCATGGTCCATGAAGTCCGCCGCCTCTCGCCCCAAAGCAAGATTATTCTGGGCGGGTTTTGCGCGACCATCGACAACATCCGCGAACGCCTGGATGTGGATTACGTCTGCCATGGAGAGGGCATTTCATTCATGCGCGAGTTGCTCGGCCAGCCCGTCGAGTTTACCTTTCGCAATCCGCCCATGTTTCACGAGGTGCGCGAAATCCTTGGCGTGCCCCTGATGGGCATCAAGGCCCCGCACATCCCGGTGGGGCTGGGCTGTCCCTACGGATGCGATTTCTGCAATCCCAGCCATTTCTTTGGGAAGAAGCACATCGCGTATTTCAAAACCGGCCGTGAACTCTACGAGGAAATGGTTCGCCTGTCCAAGCGCTATTGGACGGACGTGGTGAGTTTCATCGGCGACGACAATTTTCTGGCGAACCTGCAGCGCGCCCGCGAACTCCGGGACGCCATTGTGGAGGGCGGCCAGAATTTCAGAATCTTTCTTTTCGGCACGGCGGACTGCGTCGAGCGTTTCGGCGTGGAGGCGCTGGCGGAGATGGGCGCCAGCCAGATCTGGATCGGGCGCGAAAGCAGCATCACCCCCTATGCGAAAAACCGCGGCGTCGACATGCCCGACCTGGTGCGGTGCCTGCAGGCGCACGGCATCAAAGTGATCCTTTCCACCATCCTGCTGCTCGATGAGCACACCAAGGACAACATCAACGACGACATTTCGGCGCATATCGCCTGCCGGCCGGACTTCAGCCAGTTTTCCTTTCTCTCGCCGGTTTCCGGCACGCCGCTGAACGACCGTCTCAAATCAGAGGGGCGTTTGCTCGGGGGGATCGCCTTTGAGGAAATGCACGCATTCAAACAGCCCTGGCACACCCATCCCCACTTTACGCTGGAAGAGGCGGAGCGTGTGCAGGAACAGGCCTACCTGCGCGATTACCATGAATTGGGACCGAGCCTGACGCGCTGGTTCGACACGGACATCGGCGCCTATGTGAACATGAAGAACTCGGAGAATCCCGTGCTGCAACGGCGTGCCGCGGCCATGCGCGGCACCCTGCTCAAGGCGCGCATACTGCTCCGGGCCACCGAGATGCTCGCGCCCACACCCTTCATGCGCGAACAGGCGCGGGACGTCCGCGGGCGCATTGAGGCAGAGTTCGGCCGCCTTGGCCTTGTCGGCGAAGCCGTGGCCCAGGGGTTGCGCATATCCGGCCGGCTGCGCGAGTGGCGCACCGCCCGCTTTGGCGATGCCATTCAGCCCTACACGCGCGTGTACCACTACGACGCGCGGCGCCCCTGATTTCCGTAAACGCTTGGTGCCCGGGTTTCCCCTGGTGAAGGTCCTGCCCGGTATTCACTCCATCGCCAAGCGCGTTTCCCGCCAGCATCACCGTCACTTACTTCTCCGGCACCGAAACAACCAAATCCACCGCGGTGCCCGGTGCCACGCTTTCGCCCGCCGACGGGTTTTGGCTGATGATGCTGCCAACCGGAACCGTGCCGCTGGACTGCCCGCTCACCACGCCCACCGTCAGTCCCGCGCCGAGGAGTGCGGTTTCGGCGTCTGCCTGTGCCATGCCCGCCACGTCCGGCACGGTCACGGGTTGCGGCCCTTTGGACACGACAAGATTTACCACCGTGGCAGGCGGCACGCTGTCTCCCGCGAGCGGGGACTGGCTGATGACCCTGCCCAAAGCGATGGTGGCGCTGAACGCCTCCGTCACCGTGCCCAATCCAAGTCCGGCATTGGACAATGCCGTGAAGGCATCCGTTCCGGACAGGCCCCCCACGTCCGGGACGGTCACTATCTGCACTCCCTTGGACACGACCAAATCCACCGCGGTGCCCGGCGGCACGCTGTCCCCCGCGAGCGGGGACTGGCTGATGAGGTTGCCCGCGGGGACCGTGGCGCTGGGCAGCTCAGTCACGGTGCCCACCTTGAGATCCGCGCCGGATAACGCCGTGAAGGCATCCGTTCCGGACAGGCCCACCACGTTTGGCACGGTCACGGGTTGCGGCCCCCTGGACATGACCAAGTCCACCGCGGAATCCGGCGGCACGCTGTCCCCCGCGAGCGGGGACTGGCTGATGACACTGCCTGCGGGGACCGTGGCGCTGTACGCTTCAGCCACCGTGCCCATCGCGAGTCCTGCGCCGGTTAACGCCGTAAACGCATCGCTTCGGGACAGGCCCACCAGGTTTGGAACGGTTACCACCTGCGTTCCGCTGGACACGACCAAGTCCACCGCGGAGCCCGGCAGCGCGCTTTCGCCCGCAGGCGGGGACTGGCTGATGATGCCGCCAACCGGGACCGTGGCGCTGTAGTGCCCGCTCACCACGCCCACCGCCAGTCCCGCACCGAGGATTGCGGTTTCGGCGTCTGCCTGTGTCATGCCCACCACGTTCGGCACGGGCACGGGCCTGGGTCCGAGGGACGTGACCAGATTGACGGCGGTGCTTGGCGATACGCTGTTCCCTGCAAGCGGGCTTTGGCTGATGACCCTGCCCGCCGGAACGGTGGAACTGTACGCTTCAGTTACCGTGCCCAATGCGAGCCCCGCATTGGAGAGCGCCGTAAAGGCATCCGTTCCGGACATGCCCACCACGTCCGGAACGGTCACTATCTGCACTCCCTTGGACATGACCAAGTCCACCGCGGTGCCCGGCGGCACGCTGTCACCGGCAAGCGGGGACTGGCTGATGACGCTGCCGGCGGGGACGGTGGCACTGGGCACTTCGGTCACCGTGCCCACGGTGAGTCCCGCGCCGGAAACCGCCGTAAAGGCATTCGTTCCGGACAGGCCCACCACGTTTGGCACGATTACCGGCTGCGGGCCCTTGGACACGACCAAGTCCACCGTGGTGCCCGGCGGCACACTGTCACCCGCGAGCGGGGACTGGCTGATGACATTGCCCGCGGGAACCCCTGCGCTGAAAGCTTCCGTCACCGTGCCCCCCGCGAGTCCCGCATCGGATAATGCCGCAAGCGCATCCTCTCGGGACAGGCCCACCAGGTCCGGGACGGCCGCTATCTGCGCTCCAGTGGACACGACCAAGTCCACCGCGGAGCCCGGCGATGCGCTGTCACCCGCGGGCGGGGACTGGCTGATGATGCCGCCAACCGGGACCGTGGCGCTGTAGTGCCCGCTCACCACGCCCACCGTCAGTCCCGCGCCGAGGAGTGTGGTTTCGGCGGTTGCCTGTGTCATGCCCACCACGCCCGGCACGGTCACGGGCTGTGGCCCCCTGGACACGACAAGGTTCACTGCGGTGCCCGGCGGCACGCTGTTCCCTGCAAGCGGGGACTGGCTGAAGACGCTGCCCGCAGGAACTGCGGCACTGTACGCTTCAGCCACGGTTCCCAACGAGAGTCCTGCATTGGATAACGCAGTAAAGGCGTCCGTTCCGGACAGACCCACCACATCCGGAACGGTCACTATCTGCGCCGCCTTGGACACGATCAAGTCCACCGCGGAGCCCGGCGGCACACTGTTGCCCGCAGGCGGGTCTTGGCTGATGATGCGGCCCGCGGGGACGGTGGTGCTGGTCTGTTCAGCAACGGTTCCCACCGTGAGTCCCGCGCCGGTTATCGCCGCAGCGGCCTGCGCCTGCGTCATTCCCACCACGTTTGGCACGGTTCCCGGCTGTGTGCCTCTGGACACAACAAGATTGACCGCGGAGCCCGGTGATACATGGTTACCTGCAGGCGGGTTCTGGCTGATGACCTTTCCCGCGGGGACCGTGGCGCTGTACGCTTCCGTCACGGTACCCACCGTGAGCCCTGCATTGGACAATGCCGTGAACGCATCCGTTCCGGACAGGCCCACCACATCCGGCGCGGTCACCGACTGTGGCCCCTTGGACACGACCAAGTTCACCGCAGAGCCCGGCGATACGCTGTTCCCTGCAAGCGGGTTTTGGCTGATCACCCTGCCCGCAGGAACTGCGTCGCTATAGACTTCAGCCACGGTGCCCACCGCGAGTCCGGCATTGGTTAATGCCGTGAAGGCATCCGTTCCGGACAGGCCCACCACGTTTGGCACAGTCACCGGCTGTGGTCCCTTGGACAAAACAAGGTCAACTGCGGAGCCCGGCGATGCGTTGTTGCCCGCAAGCGGGGACTGACTGATGACGTTGCCCGCAGGGACCGTGGCGCTGGGCATCTCAGCCACGGTGCCCACCGTAAGTCCCGAGCTGGTTATTGCCGCAGCGGCCGCTGCTTGGGTCATTCCCACCACGTTCGGCACGGTTCCCGGCTGTGTGCCACCCCTGGACAAAACAAGATCAACCGCCGAACTCGGCGATACGTTGTTCCCTGCAATCGGGTTCTGGCTGATGACCTTTCCCGCCGGAACAGTCGCACTGTACTCCTCGGCCACGGTGCCCACCGAGAGCCCCGCATTGGACAATGCCGTGAACGCATCCGTTCCAGACAGGCCCACCACGTTTGGCACGGTTACGAACTGTGGCCCCTTGGACACGACCAAGTCCACCGTGGAGCCCGGCGACACGCTGTTTCCTGCGGGTGGGTTTTGGCTGATGACCCTGCCCGCAGGAACGGTGTCGCTGTACTCCTCAGCCACCGCGTCCAGCGCGAGTCCCGCGTTGGACAGTGCCAAATAGGCATCCGTTCCGGACAGGCCCACCACGTCCGGAACGGTCACCGACTGTGGACCCTTGGACAAAACAAGGTTAACTACGGAACCCGCCAACACGCTGTTCCCTGCAGGCGGGCTCTGGCGGATGACTTTGCCCGGCGGAACGGTGGCGCTGTACTCTTCCGTCACCGTGCCCACCGTGAGCCCGGCATTGGTGATGGCCGACACTGTCGCAGACTGCACCAAGCCCACCACGTCGGGGACGGAAATGGAGACCAGCTGACACCCCGCGGCTGCCAGCAGCCCAATTCCCAGCACCCATGTCAGCCTCTTCATCACACACACACTCCTCTGTGGCGCACCCTGTTGCACAGTATTGCAAGTTCCGTTACCGCCAACGTTTGACTGAGGCACGCCGCCTGTATGCCGGCAATCAGTATGAGTTGGAATCGGACCGGAGTCAAGAAGATAAAGCGCAGCGAAGCGAACTGTGGCCGAACAGGACGGCAAGGCCGGCAGGAAAACGGAATGGGAGGCCGTGCGGGTTGAGCGTGCGGCGCGGCCGGTTACATGCGAATCCAAAGGGCCCGACGTCCGGCGGTGTGGACGCTCATTGCGCCGGATTCCACTCCATGAAACGGTACATCTCCGTGTCGGCGGCGGCAACGAATCCGAGCCGTTCGTACAAGTTAATTGCGCGATTGCTTCCCGCCACGTGCAATCTCAGGGGCTTTCGGAGGACGGTACACTGTGCCTGCAGTTTCCGGATCAGTGTGGTGCCAAGCCCCCGGCCACGGCATGCGGGAATCAAAGCGATATCCACGAGGTGCATCGCCTCCGCCGAGTCGTCCATGATCATGCGCCCCACGGGTTCCTGCCCGAGGCAGATGATTTCGTGCGCGGCCTGCGGGAACGCCGAGGCATACGATTGGGACTGGGCGGCGAACTGAACGCGCAACAACGGTTCAAGCTGTGCTGGAGACCAGTTCAGGGCGGAAAACTCGTCCATTCTCACGCTCACAAACAAGGCAAACAGAAAGTCCTTGTCGCGGTCATCACAGGGACGAAGCACAAGGTTGCCGGGATTCATCGAGATTGTTTCCACACGCGTGCTCCTCCTGCAATTCAGATTCTGCGTCGAATTCCGGCATCAGTATACAGTTCCCGCGCTGGTCTCAGGCAAGGCCATTTCCCGTAAGGGGTCTCTTGTGAACCCTATAAGGAATAATTCCTGAAAGCCCCGGGTTTCTTTACCAATTTGGATCTTAAGTCTTCCTATACAAGGCGAGAAGGAGAAGACCTGATGCAGGAACCCGTACAGATTATCCAAATGCCGCGGCGCGCATTCCTGGCGTGGGGTTCGATGTTTGCCGTGGGTGCGTTGGGGAGTAAGACGTTCGCGTCGCCCACGTTGCCAGCACTCGCTGCGGAAAATGCGCAGGCCGAGGTGATGACTTCCGTCGGATACGGTGCTCCCGTGCTGGCGGCCGCCTCGAGCATTATCGAGGCCGGCTCCTTGTCGGCAGGTGATTCCGAGTTCGTCCGATTGGGCGCCCGGTTGACGATTCTCGGTCTGGAGGGTTTGGAATCAACGCTTGTTTCGGGCGGCATGAAGTCGCTTTCAGTTGATGTGGTCTATCCCGGAAGCGACGGCGCGCAATCGATTCTGGTTCACGCGTGGCGCTTTGCGAAAGGTCCGGTGGCGCACGTCAGCCCCGGCAACTCGTTTGTGGTGCCCGTTGGACGCGATTCGGGCCTGACCCTGGTCCTGGAAACTGAAGACGGAGCGGGGGTGAGGCGGCGTAACCTGTGCCGCTTTACCGTTGGAGCCGAATCCGGGTTGCCCAAGCTCCTGCGGGGGCTCTACGCGCTGGCGCCGTACGATGCGTCTGCATGGCGCGGCCTTGCATGGAGCCTGGGGGACAACGCCCGTCCACGGCTTGTCCGGCCCACCGGGTCGGACGGCGCTCCGACGGCCGCCGATTTTCCCTGCCTGGCAATGACGGTTGACTATTCGAACGACAGCGCGGAATTGCGCGCATGAGCGGCGCGGCTGAACCAAAGGAGCTGCAACAATGAGCAATCCCTACGTTGGTGAAATACGGATGTTTGGAGGCAATTTTGCCCCCTTGGGCTGGGCGTTTTGCAGTGGGCAACTGTTGTCCATATCGGAAAACGACACCCTGTTCCAGTTGATAGGCACCACCTACGGCGGGGACGGCCAGAACACCTTTGCCCTTCCCGACCTTCGGGGCCGCCTGCCCATCCACCAGGGTTCTGGTTATGTGCAGGGGGAGAGCGGGGGGGTGGAGCAGGTGATGTTGACGCCGTCCCACATCCCCAGCCACACGCACGCGGTCATGGCCGCTTCGGGTACGGGCCGCGCCCGCACGCCGGAAGGCGCCGTGCCGGCGGGTTCAGGCACCGCGCAGGTCTATTCCACCGGGGCTCCTGACGTGAATTTGGCTGCGGCCGCGGTGGGCAGTGCCGGCGCTCCCGCCCAGCAGGCTCATGACAACCTGCAGCCGTTCCTGTGCGTAAATTTCATCATTTCGCTTTATGGGATTTTCCCTTCGCAATCTTGACGAGGCTCCAACGCGAGTCAAGGAGGTTCACACATGTCCGAGCCGTTTTTGGGTGAAATCAGGCTGATGTCATTCGCGTTCCCGCCCAAGGGATGGGCGTTGTGCAACGGACAGTTGCTCCCCATCAACCAGAATCAGGCCCTGTTTGCCATACTGGGAACCACGTACGGCGGCAACGGTCAAACCACGTTCGCATTACCCAATCTTCAGGGCCGTGTTCCGGTCGATGCCGGCCAGGGACCCGGGCTGAACAGTTACACGCTGGGACAATCGGGCGGCGAGGAGGCACACACGCTGACGCTGGATGAATGGGTCAGCCACAGCCACGTGCTTAACGGCACCCGCGTCGACGGAAACACCGCGGTGCCGAACGGGGCGCTGCCGGCCGTTGGGACTGAGGCCTACAGCACGGCCGGCCCCGACACCGTCCTTAACGCCGCCAGCATGACGGGCGGGAGTCCAGGCTCGCAGGCACACGAGAACAGGCAGCCTTTTCTTACTTTGAACTACGTGATTGCCCTTCAGGGCATTTTTCCAAGCCAGAACTAGCACGGCGCGGACGAAGGAGACTGGGATATGAGTGAACCTTTTGTTGCCGAAATAAGACCTTTTGCAGGCAATTTTGAGCCGACCGGGTGGGCGTTCTGCGATGGGCGACTGCTTTCCATCTCGCAGAACACGGCCCTGTTCAGCCTCCTCGGCACCACCTACGGCGGCAATGGAACCAGCAACTTTGCGCTGCCCGACCTGAGAAGCCGCGCACCCATGCATGCGGGCGACGGCCCCGGCCTGACCCCGCGCAGCCTCGGGGAAAGCGCCGGTGCCGAGTCAGTAACCATTTCTCCGGCCCAGGCCCCCCCGCACACCCACACGCTTCACGCGTCCTCGACCGTGGCCAACACCGCAAGCCCGTCCGGAAACGCTCTGGCGAATTCGGGGGCCGCGTCCCTATATGCGTCAGGTCCCGCGGACACGCCCCTATCGTCGTCTGCGGTTACGCCCGCCGGAGGGGAGCAACCGCACAACAATCTCATGCCGTATCTGACGGTCAGGTTCATCATTGCGCTGCAGGGGATCTTTCCGGCGCGTTCGTAACACAACCCGTGGAGTGGCTTCTATGACACAGCCTCCGACTTATGCCAGGCATCGCGCCTTCGAATTCAGGCAGGGAATCGCAGCGGTCCTCACAGCGGGACTGGTGCTTTGGGCGGTTCCAGGCCATGCGGTGGTGCCGATCCACCTGCTCAAGGAAATTGCCGCCGGGACTGCGGCCTCGGACCCCCGCGATTTTTGCGCGTTTAACGGCCAGCTTTTCTTCCAGGCAACCGATCCGACCAACGGGGCAGAAGTCTGGGTCAGTGACACCACTGCGAACGGCACGGTGCTGTTTGCGGACATCGTCCCCGGCACGGGAGGTTCGTTTCCCGCGAACTTCACGGCATACAACAACAAGCTTTACTTTTCCGCATCTGACGGGTCGGCAGGCAGGGACCTGTGGGTTACCACGGGAACCGCGGGGAATTTCACCCCACTGGGTGTGTATCCCGGCAACGATGCGAATCCAAAGTATCTCACTGTGGCAAACGGACTTCTTTTCTTCGCGGCCAACAGGGGCAACGGTATCGAGCTGTGCCACACCGACGGAGCAGCGTTGGGCACGGTTGATATCAATCCCGGCGCCGGAAGTTCCAATCCGGCCGATTTCACCGTTCTCGGGTCAGAAATCTATTTTACGGCCGATGACGGCGCCCACGGCCGCGAAGTCTGGATGTCGGACGGGACAGCGACCACTCTGCTGGCCGATATCCGTGTCGGCGCGGCGTCGTCTTCCCCGTCCAGTCTGACGGCTTTCAACGGCAATCTTTACTTTGCGGCGGATGACGGCGTGAACGGAAGCCAGCTTTGGGTGTCCAACGGACAGGCGGGCAATGTCCAGACGGTGGATGTCCTGACCGAACCCGGCGACTTTGCCCTGCCGTCCCGGCTGACCCCCGTGGGCAACACTCTCTTTCTGGCCTCCCGGGGAGATGCCGGAGGAGCGCCCACTGGAACGGAATTGTGGTCGACCACCGGCGCGGTCGGCAATCTCGGACTCGTTGGCGATATCCTGCCGGGACCAAACGGCAGCAACCCGGCATTTCTTACCGCCTACAACGGGTCCCTCATCTTCTCGGCGGCAGACGGCGCATTTGACAACGAGTTATGGAAGTCCAACGGCACGGCGGCCGGCACCACACGGGTTAAGGATATCAGTTCCGGCTCTTCCGGCTCACAGCCGGGACCGTTCTTCGCGTATCGGAGCATCCTGTATTTCGCCGCCACGACAGCGTCGGAAGGACGGGAGCTGTGGCAAACGGACGGAACCCCGGCCGGTACCTTCCGAACACTGAACATTAATCAGGACAGTCCGAGCGCAGCCGGTTCCGACCCCGACAGTTTTGTTGAAGTGCGGGGGCGTCTCGTGTTCGCCGCCACCACGGCGGGTAACGGACGGGAGCCGTGGATACTGGATTACAACACCGCCCCCGTGATCACCGAGGGCAGTTCCGTGTCGGTCACCATGTCGGAGGACGGGTCCCCGACGCCGTTCAGCCTGACGCTTCATGCCACCGATGCGGAAAGCGACGTCCTGACCTGGAGTGTCACAACGGCCGCCAGCCACGGCACGGCAGACGTGTCGGGCACCGGTGCGGTGAAGACCATCGGGTATACGCCCGGCATGCACTATGTGGGAGACGACACCTTCTCGGTGGGCGTGGACGACGGCCACGGCGGAACCGCCACGTGCACGGTTAGTGTCACCATCCCCGCAATTGTCCCCGATGTGGTGGGCATGACACAGACGGCGGCGGGCACCGCGCTTGCCAACGCCGGTCTGGTCACGGGCGCGGTGACCCTGCAGTACAGCGGAACGGTGGCGGCAGGCCTGGTCATCAGCCAGAACCCCGCGGCGGGCGGAGAAGTGACGCCCGGTGCTGCGGTGGCTTTGGCGGTGTCGAAGGGTGTCGCCCCCCCCATGACGGGTTCCATTGTCATCAACGGCAACAGCCCCCTTACGAAGAGTACCGCGGTCACGCTTTCCCTGGCGTGGGCCGGCGGCACGGGCACAGGCGTGGTACGGATGCGCTTCAGCAATGACGGTGCAACATGGACCGGCTGGCTGCCTTTGAGCCCGACGTTTTCACACACGCTGCTTCCCGGCGACGGCTACAGGACGGTGCGCGTGCAGTATCTCGACAGCGGCAGCAACCGTTCGGCCGTATTCAGCGACTATATCCTGCTGGACTCAACGCCACCGACGGGCACGATTATCATCAACGACGGTGCGTCGGCCACAACCACCCAGTCGGTGACGCTGAAGCTGACCTGGTCGGACTCGGGTACCGGCGTGGCAGGCATGCGCTTCAGCGACAACGGTTCGACATGGTCCGCCTGGGTTGCACCCGCCGCCGTTTACGCCCACACGCTTCCGGCCGGGCTCGGCTACCACACGGTACGTGTGCAGTTCCTTGACCGGGTTGGCAATTACTCTGCCGTCTACAGCGACTACATCCGGCTGGCAGCCCCGTAGGGTAGGGCTCTTTTCTTTCCGGGAGCGCTGCGGGAACGAACCGCAACGCCCGTGTCGAATCGACATGCCCGTTCCACATCGGCGCGACGCTGAATGCGTTGCGCCGTTATGGTTTTTGAAACTCAGGCAGCCGCCAGTGACGCTTCAGCCTTCACGGGACTCACGAGCGCTACCAGTGTCCGACGGGGCGCTGCCTTGTGCTGACGGCCTGCCAGATCCTCCGCCGGGGTGACCTACCCGACAGCGGGTTGATACGCGGCGGGAGCGCCATTATCAATTCTTTGGGCGAGATTCTGGCCGGGCCGCGCTTCCATGGCGAGACCATTCTGACTGCGGACTTGGACCTGAACGACATTGGCAGGGGCATGTTTGATTTCGACGTGGTCGGCCACTACAGCAGGCCCGATATCTTTCGCCTGACCGTGAATGAACAGCCAACCCCTCCCGTCGTGCACGAGAAAACGAACCCGGTCTGACAGCGCTATTCTCGTTCCCATGGGAGCAAAGGGTTAGGAAAAAACGATGTGCGCGGAGGACTTCGAAGGGTTTAGCTTCGCGTTCTCCGCGCACTTGCATTACAGGTTGTCTTTTGCACTACGGCAGTCAATTACAATCTATGTCATCTCAGTCCCGAACCGCGTCCGATCTTCAGATTCCAGACGGTGGCAACAAGCGTGTCTATTTCCTCGCAGGTGTTGTAGAACGCCAGCGACGGGCGCACGGTGCTCTCCAGACCGAAGCGGCGCAGGATGGGCTGTGCGCAGTGATGGCCGGAACGCACCGCGATGCCTTCGCGGCTGAGCGCCTTACCCACTTCCTCGGTGCTGAAGCCGTCCAGCACGAAGGACAGCACGCTGGCCTTCTCCCGTGCCGTGCCGATCAGGCGCAGGCCCGGAATGCGCTGGAGTGCCTCGATGCCGTACTGCAGCAGGTTGTGCTCGTAGCGTGCGATGTTGGCCATGCCGAGGCGGTTGATGTAATCAATCGCCGCGCCAAGGCCGACCGCGTCGGCGATACTGCCGGTGCCCGCCTCAAACCGGGCCGGCGCCGCCTGGTAGACCGTCTTTTCAAAGGTCACATCGGCGATCATGTTGCCGCCGCCCTGCCACGGCGGGGTTTCCGCGAGCACGTCGGGCTTTCCGTAAACCACGCCTATACCGGTGGGTCCGAAAACCTTGTGCCCCGAAAACACATAGAAGTCGGGGTTTAGTGCCTGCACGTCCACGGGCATGTGCGAGACTGCCTGCGCACCGTCGACCAGCACTCTCGCGCCGTGGCGGTGGGAGATGGCGACCATCTCCGCAGCCGGTGTCACCGTCCCGAGTGCGTTGGACACGTGCGCCAGCGAAACGAACCGCGTGCGCGGCGTGAATAGCGCCTCGTACTGGTCGAGCAGGACCTGGCCACGGTCATCCACCGGGGCAACGCGCAGGCGCGCGCCTTTCTCGGCGGCCAACTGCTGCCAGGGGACGATGTTCGCATGGTGCTCCAGCCAGGTGACAATGATCTCGTCGCCCTGCTGAATATTGCGGCGTCCCCAACTTTGCGCAACAAGGTTGATGCCTTCGGTGGCACCCCGCACGAAGATGATGTCACTGGAAGAGGAGGCGTTTAGGAACCTGGCAACCCTATCCCGCGCGCCCTCATAGGCGTCGGTGGACCGCGCTGCCAACTCATGGGCGGCACGATGCACGTTGGAGTTCTCGTGCTCATAGAAGAACGCCAAACGGTCGATGACCGCCTGGGGCTTTTGCGTCGTGGCGGCGTTGTCGAGCCAGATCAGCGGCTTGCCGCCGCTGACCCGTTCCTGCAGGATGGGGAAGTCCCGCCGGACCGCACCCAGGTCGAATGGTGCGGCAACCGCGCCGGCAATCGGGCCCGCCGCCGATGATGCCGCCAGCGGCTCCAGGCGCGGCACCACATCCACCGGGTCCAGCGACCGGACGCTGTCGATGAAACCGTAGGTCGCGGGACGACCACGCTGGATATCGTGGGCAACAACGCCGGAAACCTGGGGCGCGGACGCCTCGGCGGGTTTCGGGAAGTGAACCGTCGGAACCGAGCCAGGGAGCGGCGCCGGAGTGTTCACCTCCGTCTCCGCGGGAAACTTGATCGTTTCCAAGGCAGGCGCTGCAAGAACGGCGGCAGTGGGCACCGTGCCGTAAAGGGACCGTGCCTCGTCGACAAACCCGAAGGACGGCACCGAGGAAAAATCACCCGCTGAAATCCCACCGGGAACGCCGTACGCCTTGGTATCCGGCACGCCGGTGAGCGAAGCGGGCAGCGCGGCCAGTTCCGGTTCCGACACTGTGCCGACCGTCGGCAACGCGACATCGGCAGGTGCCGAGGTCAGCGGAACCGGCGTGATCACCGGCGCGATGGGCGTTGTACCCGGTTGTGACGGCAGCAGCGCGGCATCTTCCGGCGGCGAGGCAACAGCCCCACCCGTCGGGTCTGCCGTCGGTACCGAGCTGAAGTACTCGTTGGCCAACCGGGCGAGTGCGGCCGGGTCGGGAAGACCCGCCTCGATTGCACTCAGGGCGCTCAACTGGTCCAAGTCGGGCAGCGACTCCGGCGCGAACGCCTGTGCGGCCTTGTCCAGGTTACTTGTAGTCATAGTAGTTGCCAACATCGACCTGCTCAAGCGCGGCAATGGCGTCGTCCACCAGTATAGCGGCGGAGCAATAGAGCGAAATCAGGTAGGACCCGATGCCCTGTCCGTTGAGGCCCATGAAGCGCACGGACAGGCCCGGCGTCTGCTCGCCCGGAAGGTTGGGCTGATAGAGGCCGACCACGCCCTGCTTTTTCTCGCCGACGCGGACGAGCAGAATGTTGGTCTTGCCGCCGTTGCCCGTCGGTTCCGCTTTGCCGTCCACCAGCAGCTTGTTGGTGGGAATGAGCGGGATGCCGCGCCAAGTCAGGAAGGGGGCGCCGAACAGCGTGACTGTGGGGGGCGGAACGCCGCGCCGCGTGCATTCCCTGCCGAACGCCGCGATGGCGCGCGGATGGGCCAGGAAGAACGACGGGTCTTTCCACACCTTGGAAATCAGGTCGTCCAGGTCATCGGGGGTCGGGGGGCCCTTGCGGGTCGGGATGCGCTGTTCCCGGGGGACGTTCTTAAGCAGGCCGTAGTCCGGGCTGTTGATCAGTTCGTTTTCCTGCTTCTCCTTGATGCTCTCAATGGTCAGCCGGAGCTGTTCCTGGATCTGGTCGAACGGGCTGCTGTAGATGTCGGAAACGCGCGTGTGCACATCCAGTATGGTGCTGATGTTGTTCAGGGTGTACTCGCGCGGCTTGTCCACATAATTGACGTAGGTCCGGGACAGGGCGCGCTCGTCCTTCTGTCCGCAGCACAACTCAATGGGCTTGTCCTCGGCAACGCGGTTGAGGCGAAACGTGCCCGCCTCCAGCGGCTTCCAGTCCAGCAGGCGGACCAGCCACCGCGGGGTTATTGCGCCATACTGCGGCGCGGTCTTCGTGACGTCGGCGAGCTGGAATGCCGCAGCATCGCCCAGCACGTGACCCTGGATTTTGGTTTCGGCCATGATTGTTTCTCCTTGGGTTGATGTCTTGCGCTGTCGGTCAGCGGATACCCCGCCTTAACGGCCCACAACGCTTGTAGAAAACGATCCTCAATATTTCGGAACGCTGTGGTCCACCTGATCGGACCACGCGAGAATTCCGCCCTGCAGATTGATGAGCCGGCCGGCGAAGCCCGCCGAACGCAGTTCCATAATTGCCTTTGCGCTGCGGTTGCCCCCCTTGCAGAAGACCACCGCTTCGCGGGTGGGATCGATATCAGACATGCGGGTGACTATTTGGCCCAGCGGTATGAGCTTTTCATAGGGCAGGTTGGCAATGGCGTACTCGTGCGCCTCGCGCACGTCGATGAGCTGGATATCGCGCTGCTCGTCGATCCACTGCTTCAACTCTGTGGCGGTGATCTCATCCGGCGCGGCGTTGTCCGCGCCCGATTCACCCGCGTCCGACACGGGCTGGCGCAGGCCGCAGAACGCCTCATAGTCGATCAATTCGTGGATGGTCGGGTGTTCGCCGCAGATGGGGCACGCGGGGTCCCTGCGCAGCTTCATTTCGCGGAAACGCAACTTCCATGCATCAAACAGCAGCAGCCGGTTGATGAGCGTGTCGCCGCCGCCCAGGATCAGCTTGATCGTTTCGTTGGCCTGGATCGAGCCGATGATGCCGGGCAGCACGCCCAGCACGCCGCCCTCGGCGCAGGAGGGCACCAGTCCCGGCGGCGGCGGTTCCTGATAGAGGCACCGGTAGCACGCCCCGGCCCTGGCCCAGAAAACGCTGGCCTGGCCCTCGAAACGGAAGATTGAACCGTACACATTCGGCTTGCCCAACAGCACGCAGGCATCATTGACCAGGTAGCGTGTCGGGAAATTGTCCGTGCCGTCCACGATGACGTCATATTCGGCCAACAGTTCGAGCGCGTTCTGGCTGGTCAGGCGCGTTTCATAGGCCTCCACATGCACCTTGGGGTTCACGTCATAGAGCCGATCGGCTGCCGAGGACACCTTGGCCCGGCCCACGTCGCGTGTGCCGTGGATTACCTGGCGGTGAAGGTTGGACTCATCGACCACGTCGAAATCCACCAGGCCCAGGTGGCCCACGCCGGCCGCAGCCAGGTACAGGCCAACCGGTGCACCCAGACCGCCTGCACCGACGATCAGCACGCGGGCGTTCTTGAGTTTGCGCTGGCCCGCAAGACCGACCTCCGGAAGGATCAAGTGGCGGCTGTACCGGGAGAGTTCCTGGTTGGTGAGTTCAGGCAGTTCGTCCGCGCTTTCCGAAGCTGGCGCCAGCGAACAGGCGCCGCCTGCAATCGACGGCACGATCATGACCGTGGCCCCGTCGGCCACGGGCGTGTCCAGACCCGCCTGGTGGCGTATGTCTTCGTCGTTCACGTACACGTTGACGAAGCTGCGCAGCGCGCCCTGATCGTTCAGAAGATGCTTGCGCAGGTCTGGATGCGCTGCGGTCAGCTGCGCCAGGGCATCCCCCGCGGTTTTCGCCTCCACGACGAACTCGGACTGGTCGCCGGAAAAGCGGCGCAGGGCGGTTGGTATCAGAATGGAAACGGGCATATTCTCAGCCTCCTTTCGAAATGGGTTCGCTGTCAAAGCACGTTCGATCTTCCCGCAACTCCCAGGAAAGCAGTTCGCCCGCGCTTCCCCGCCCCACAGAAACGATGACATAGGAATAGGTCGGCCAAGCGTGCTCTAGGTCGAATTGCGAGGGCGTTGCCGGCTGGTCGGGGTGGGAGTGGTAGAAACCCACAATGTCCAACCCGTTCTGCCGGGCGAGCCGTTCGCCGGCCATCAATTCGGCAGGCGTTATGAGGAAGCGGTTGCGTTTGGCCTCCTCTTCGCGGGCGTTGGAAATGGGGGCCGTATCCACAACGGTCTTCACCCCCTGCGCGTCGATATGGCCGATCAGCAGGCCGCAACATTCGTGCGGATAATCCGCCTCGCCGTGCAGGCCGATGTCAGCAAGGTGTTGGGGGGTGACGCGGATCATGGGTCAACGGCCTCCCAAAACGTATCCCCCAGGTAACGCGCGCCGGTATCACACAGGACGGTTACCACGACCGCACCGCTGGACAGCCTGCGGGCAAGCCGGACGGCGGCGAAAACGTTCGCTCCTGAACTTACGCCAACGAACAAGCCTTCCCTTCGCGCCAACTGCAGGGCGGTCGCCTGGGCGTCTTCTGTCGCGACCTCGACTTCCTCGTCGGCCAGGGAGGCGTCATAGATGCCGGGCACGATGGTGGTTTCCATGTGCTTCATCCCCTCCAAACCGTGCAGGGGCGAATCGGGCTGCATGCGCACGGCATGCAGGCCGGGGTTCAGTTCCTTGAGCCGGCGTGTCGTGCCGGTAAAGGTGCCCGAGGTGCCCATGCCGGCAATAAAATGGGTAACGCGCCCGCCGGTCTGTTCCCAAATCTCCGGTGCGGTGGTCTCATAGTGGGCACGCCAATTGGCGTCGTTGTTGTACTGGTCCGGGTAGAAATACCTGTCCGGTGCCTGGGCGGCCAGTTCCATGGCGCGAATTTGCGCGCCGTCGGAACTCTGCAATGGGTCGGTCTCGATGAGTTCCGCCCCGTAAGCCCGCATGATTCGTTTGCGCTCCGCGCTGGTGTTCCTGGGCAGGCACAGTGTGACCGGGTAGCCCAGTGTGGCGGCGATCATGGCGTAGGCAATTCCGGTGTTACCGCTGGTGGCGTCCAGAATGGTCATTCCCGGGCGGAGCCGGCCCGTACGGATACCGTCGCCTATCATCGACCAGGCTGCGCGGTCCTTCACGGACCCGCCGGGGTTCAGGTGCTCGGCCTTGGCATAGACCTGCACCCCTGCGGGCAGGTCCGGCACGAGACGGGACAGCAGAATGAGCGGGGTGTTTCCTATCCGGGCCGCCAAGTCATTTGGGCCGGGCGATGTGCCAGCCACTGTGGGCGCCTCATTGATTTCCTGAAGGAGAGGCATCTCTGAGTTACCCCCTTTTCCAAAAGACGTTCAGTGTTCGGTGTCGTTCCGGCCGCGCCTCGCGGTCTTGCAACCGTTCGTTGCGATGACTCTCCCGCGCCAAAATTCGATATTGCATGGACCAATTGTTTTTAGCAGAACTCATGAGCGGTACCATTCTATTCCGACCGGAAAACAAATACTATACATCTGACCAGTTGACCTGTGGTATACTTCACGCGATTAAAGTACCATATCATGATTATGTATGTCAAGTTTCGGTTGCAGTCCTATTATGAAAGGAAATACGAATGGGCCCCAATGCCTCCAACAAGTTCTCCGACCTAGTCGCAACAATTGTTGCCAGCTATCACGCGGAGCCCAGAACCTGCCATATAGATTCGGGCAGGCTGCCCAATCACGATGCCATCGTCGAAATCATCCAGCTGCTGCGCCAACTCCTGTTTCCAGGCTATTTTGGCAAGCAGAATCTGGTTGCGGGCACCCTGGAGTATCACGTTGGCGATTTGCTGGTGAGCATTCACGCCAGCCTTTTGAAACAGGTGCAAAACGCGCTTATCCACGAAGCCGCCCACCGCGGTGAATCCATCCCTGACAGTGAGGGTCATGCCGACCGGATAGTGACCGGTTTTCTCAGGACCCTTCCCGGGCTGCGGGAAGTGCTGGCGACCGATGTGCAGGCGGCTTTCGACGGCGACCCGGCCGCTGCGGACATGGACGAAATCATCTTTTCCTATCCCGGGTTCTTCGCCATCACCGTGTATCGTCTGGCGCATGAGCTGCATTTGCAGGGCGTGCCCCTGATTCCGCGCATCATGACCGAGTATGCCCACAGCGTCACGGGCGTCGACATACATCCGGGGGCGCACATTGGGGAGTATTTCTTCATCGACCACGGCACGGGTGTTGTGATAGGGGAAACCAGCCGCATCGGCAACCATGTCAAGGTGTACCAGGGTGTAACGCTGGGAGCGCTTTCCACGCGGGGCGGGCAGAAACTGCGCGGAGTGAGACGGCACCCCATGCTGGAGGATGAGGTTACGGTCTATTCGGGCGCATCCATCCTGGGCGGCGAAACGGTAATTCGTAAAGGCGTCATCATCAGCAGCAACGTGTTCGTCACGCAGTCCGTGCCACCCAACACGCGCGTGACCGTCAAGAATCCGGAACTGCAGTACCGTGACCGAAAACCCCAGACCTTCAAGCAGGAAGTGCCACCCGACTGGCAAATATAGGGGTTGTCCGGTTGTCTCGGGCGCAAAACGTCAGATAACCCCGACACGCTTTCGGGTTGTGGTGAAAAACCCCCAACAGCCGACTGTCTTTCGGCGCATTTCGGACCAACAGGTTTCTCAGAGAAGGGAGTCGCATATGGACAAAGTTTCCGGCGGTGAAATCATCGCACGCATGCTCAAGAACGAAGGCGTGGACACGGTGTTCGGCATCATCGACGGGTCCTATCTGGCGCTGAATTTCGCGCTGCGCAGACAGGGCATACGACTGATTACCCCGCGTCATGAGGCCTGCGCCGCGCACATGGCGGGTGCCTATGCGCGGCTCACGGGCCGTTTGGGCGTGTGTCTGGCGAGCAGCGGCCCCGGCGTTGCCAATGTTCTTCCGGGCGTGGTGGTCGAGCAGGCCGAGGGGAACCGGGTGCTGCTCATTACCAGTTCGCGCCGTGTGGGCGTCAGCAATCCCGACCGCGGCGGCACGTACCAGTATTTCGACCAGGTGGGTGTGATTGCGCCCACGGCCAAATGGAGCGGGAGTGTCCCGGCCTTTGCCCGCCTTCCGGAATTCATGAGGCGCGCTTTCCGCCATTCCTTCAAAGGCAGGCCGGGCGTGGTGCATGTGGACATTCCAGAGAACATTATCAACGGCAAAGATGCGCCGGTACCGTTGCCCTTGCCGGAAACGTACCGTCTCACGGGGCGCATTCAACCCGACCCGGCGCTCGTGGCGCGGGCGGCGGACTTGCTCACATCGGCCGAGGCGCCGCTGATTCATGCGGGCAGCGGCGTGATTCACGCACAGGCCTTTGAGGAACTGCGCAAGGTGGCCGAACTGCTGCATGCGCCGGTGTCCACAAGCTGGGGGGCGCGGGCGGCCCTGTCGGAGGAGTCCCACACCGCCATCCCCATGCCCTATGTGGACCTGCTGGACCGGGTGCGCAACGAGGCCGACGTACTGCTTGTGGTGGGCTCGCGCCTGGGTGAAACGGACTGGTGGGGCAAGGCGCCCAACTGGGCGCAGGCACCAAAACAAAGCACCATCCAGGTGGACAACGACGAGGACATGCTCGGTCTGAACAAGCCCGTGGATGTGGCCATTCTGGCCGATGCGAAGGCCTTTCTTGCGGCGCTGCATGACGCGGTCAGTGAACGCATGAAACAGGTTTTCGTGTGTGACAGAAAACAACGCCTTGATGCCTATGCCAGGGAACGGTCGGCGCGGCGCACAAAGCTCGATGAGCACCTGGAAGACCGTGCGGAGCCGCTTAACACGGCACACGTGGCGGACGTGTGCGGAAACGAGTTTTCCCGGGACGCCGTATGCGTACTCGACGGCGGCAACACGACCATCTGGGGACAGTTCTTTCACGACGTGAAGGAGCCCAACACACTGCTTATGACCGCCAAATTCGGCATGCTCGGCGCGGGCGTTCCGCAGGCGCTGGGCGCTGCGGCCGCCTTTCCCGAAAGACAGGTTTACTGCATCATCGGCGACGGGGCAATGGGTTTCAACATTCAGGAGATCGAAACCGCCGTGCGCAACCGGCTTCGGGTCGTGTTTCTCGTCTGCTGCGACAAGCAATGGGGCATGGTCAAGATGACGCAGCAGTTCGCGACACACCCATGGAAGACCATCCTGTTCAAGACGCTCAAGCCGGAGGAAACCGTCAACACCGAGTTGGGTGAAATTCGCTTCGACCGGGTTGCCGAGGCCATGGGCGCTTTCGGCGCGCGCGTGCAGTCACCCGTGGCACTCAAAGAGGCCATTGGCAACGCGCTCCAGTCCGGCACAACCGCCGTCATCCACATCGACGTGGACCCGGTCAAGCATCTCTGGGCGCCCAACCTGATGACCTTCAAAAAGATGCACCAGGAACCCGCGGGGAGGTAGCACCATGGACACAAAGCCGTCCATCCTCATTACAGGCGCTTCGGGCTACGTCGGATCCCTGCTGCTGCAAAGAATTGCACGACAGCGGGGACTCTTTGCGGCGGTGACGGCCTTTGACGTCCGTCCCCCCTCCAAAGCAAGCGAATTGCCCGGCGTGAATTACGTGGTTGGTGATATCCGCGACGACACCCTGGAGCGGGCACTGCACGCCAATCCCATGGACACGGTCGTGCATCTCGCCTCGATAGTCACTCCGACAAAGGAGATGACCCGTGCATTTGCCTGCTCCGTCGATGTTGAAGGCACCCGCAACGTGCTGCAGTCCTGCGTGGGGGCCAATGTGAAGCAGATTATTGTGACCAGCAGCGGCGCGGCCTACGGTTATTATGCCGACAATCCGCAGCCCCTCACCGAGGATGACGCGCTGCGCGGGAATCCCGAATTTGCCTATTCCGACCACAAGCGGCGCGTGGAGGAAATGCTGGCCACTTTTCGGCGCGACCAACCCGGCCTGCGGCAGTTGGTGTTCCGCGTGTGCACGATCCTGGGTGAACAGACAGACAACCAGATTACGGACATTTTCCGCAAAGCTCTAATCACCGGCATTGCGGGGACCGAGACCCCCTTTGTTTTCATCTGGGATCAGGACCTGGTCGAATGCATTGTGAAAGGCATTCTGGACCGCGCCGAGGGGGTGTACAACGTTGCCGGTGACGGCCAAGTGACCCTGCGTCAAATCGCCAGGCTGATCGGCAAACCCTACCTTGCCATTCCGCCCTCCCTGTTGCGCAGCGCGTTGTGGTTCTTCCATAAACTTGGCATTTCCCAATACGGCCCTGAACAGGTGAATTTCCTGCGCTACCGGCCCGTCCTTGCCAATGACCGGCTCAAGACGCGCTTCGGCTATGCGCCCCGGTTTTCCAGCCGCGAAGCCTTCGACAATTTCGCGGCGCTGAATTTGCGCCGCGAAATCTAGGGGGTGTTGGTGGAGGCGCCGCGCATCACGCCAGGGGCAGCCCCAGCAGTCTGGCGGCATTGTCATGAAGGATCGCCTGCCGGAGGTCTTGCTGGTCTTCCGTGGCCACCAGGAAGCGGGCCAGCGCCACCGCAAGCGGGTAGTAGGGCCAGTCGGAACCGTAGACAATTTTCGACTTGTCATAATGGTCGATGACCGTGCGGATATGGGGAACCGGCTGGCCTGAGAATTCGAGCCACACCTGGTCCTCATGTCTTCTGGCCACGGCGAGGGTTTCGTGAAAGCGCTTTCGCGACCCGGTGTGTCCGAAGACCATCTTGAGTTTGGGAAAGGCCTTGAGCGGGGCGGCAAAACGTTCCGGTTCGGCAAAGGCCTGCATGAAGCCGGGCTCGCTGCCGGTAAAGCCCGTGTGCGCCAGCACCACCACGTCATGCGCCGCGCACCATTCGAACATCTTCATCGCATCGGGGTGGTCAGGCCCCATGAACTGGAACACCGGATGAAACTTGAGCCCGCGCACGGTGCCGCCAAGCGTTGCTGCAAGCTGCTTTTCCTTTTCCTCCGACCAGTGCCAGGGGTGGATGCCTGAGAAGGCGATGAGCCGATCGTCCACCCTGGCGGCCTGCCGGGTCTGTTCCGCATGACGGGACCGAACGGGTATCTCGACGGGCAGCATTACCGACCGGGCATGGTTGAAACGCGCCATTTCCGCCACGAGGTTGGCGGCGGTGTGGGTCTTGTTGCGCTCCGGTGTCTTGAAGACCAGGTACTTCGTTTCATCGGCCATCGCTTCCGCCTCGCCCGGCGTCGGATGGAGCTGTATGTTGAGGAAATCCTGGGCTATTTCGTAGTTCCAGAAGTAGCGGACCGGACTGCGCGCCGTCATGTCAATGTCCTCGCCCAGCCCCTGGCTCCAGCCAACGTGGGTGTGCACGTCAATCACGGGGGGGATTCCGGCACCCGATGCCAGCCGCAACTGCCCCGCCTCGCCCTTTTCGAACCAGGGGAGCCGGTTCAACTCGGACATGCGCAAAATCGACCGCGCCTGGGGATCTTTGGGTATGGGACCGAGCACCTGGTCGGCGAGCGGGATATTCGGTGCCGCGGAGGCGCCTGTCAACGGGAACAGCCCGGCGCGGCCTACCACCTCAAAGGCGGCAACGGCCGCGATTCCGGCCCCTGCGGTTTTCAGGAATTGTCTGCGGTTAATATTCATGGCAACCTCCAAGGATGTTTTGCCGCAATTGGCTGGCACGTTGAGAACGGTCAAGTTTGGTTCCAGGCGATGGGCGTCATACGCCCACCTCGCCGCCCAACGGGGCGAGTTCCGCGGTTGAATCCATTTCACTTCTCCAGGCTGCGCGCCCCGTGTGCGCGCGTATTCCCTGTTCCCGCAGGGGATATTTCAGGAAGACAATGAACGCGGCGGCGCTGAACACGCCGCAGAGCAGCGCCATGAACTTGAGCCCGCCGGGGGTTGGAATGCGCTGGGGCGTTGGGGCGGTCCACCCGGGCAGGTCGCCCCAAGCCACTGAATAGGCGGCCGGCACCATGTCGGGGAGCATGGCATCCCCCTTGCCGTTCAACTGAAACCCATCGGGTCCCGACAATGACCATGGAGCGGGGAGTCCCGCAGGCTTTACTGTCAGGTGAATGCTGCGCCCGGCGGGGCGCTGCCTCGCTGCATCGGACGGAAGGGTGCTGTCCATGGGTGCCGGGCTGTCCGGAAGGGGGGAATAGCTTGCGGAGAATGATACCCAGCCGTCCTGCCGCAGGACACGGCTTCCATCGCTTCCCAAGTAGGGGACGACGGTGAAGGTGAGCACGGACACGCCGATGAGCAGCTTTTGCAGCACACCCCTGACACCGTAGAAAGTCGCCTCCCGGCGGCGTCCCGTGAGTCTTGTATCATGATCGACCACGTCCGCCAGAATGGCAAAGGGCAGGATGAGAAACCCGGCCACCGGTATGCCGCACAGCGCGAGCACCACGAGACTCTGCGTGAATTCATCGCCGAAGGGCAGGTGTCCCACCAGCGCCAGCGATGGAAATATCACCGCGCCGGCCAGATAGACGCCGAGCAGGGTCGCGTATTTGCCATGGCGTTTGGCAAAACGGTTGATGGCCAGTGACGCACCAAAACTGACCAACAGATAGAGGCCCATAAGTTTGGCCACGTCATCCTCGCTGCGTCCCAGGGTGATGACCGTCCAGTAGGGCACCAATGCGGTGAGCGCGTTGAGCGCAAACCAGAACAATCCTATGGAAATCAGCGCGCGCCGAAAAGGCTGGCTCCTTAGCACATCCGCAACGGACGGCCAAAGCGGAAGACGCTCCTGCGGTGATTTTTCAGTCTCTTTGGTCTCGCGCAGCAGCAGGCAGGCGGGCATGAAGAAGGCAACGCCCAGCACCGCCGCGGCGCCCATCACGAAGGCCCAGCCGAAATGGTTCAGGGCGGGCCCGCTCAGGCCAAAAAAGATGGTCGACAGGAGGATGAAGAGGGATTGGCAGGTGCTCAGGTTAATGCGCTCTTTGCCGCCCTTGCTTAGTTCGGGAAGTAAGGCCAGATAAGGGACCACGACCGCACCGTACAGTCCGAAGTACACGGGAATGGTTACTGCTGCATAGACCATGTTCAGCCAGTGCGCATGGTCCACGGGGGGCATGAACAGCAGGAAAAATGTCACCGCGAAGGGCACGATGGAAAGCCGCATGAACGGAAGCCGTCTTCCGCTTTTCGCATGGCAATTGTCGCTCCAGTGCGCAAAGAACGCGAAACCGACGCCCTCGGTCAAACGGCCCAAGAGCATGAGCGCACCGAAAAAGGCCGCAGGAACGAGATGGGGTTTGTCGGGGGGCAAATACCTGACCAGCAGCCACTGCATAACTATCAGGTCGGAGAGGCTGATGGTAAGCCCCCCCATCCCGTATATGACGCGCTTGCGATATGGGCTGTTTTCCATGATATTTCTTCCTTCCTTGCAATACTATAATTCCGGTCAACTTACTAAGTTATAGCATATCCCCAAGCGCATTTCAATATACACGATAAAGACGCTTGACATTCTAATCTTGAAGCTGGTAAGATACATGTAAACAGAGCGGAATAGTCGTATATACCGATGGTGCATCGGCCAAACACGAAAGGAGCAAGACTTATGAAGAAGCACGGTTTCACACTCATTGAACTGCTGGTCGTCATTGCCATCATCGGCATTTTGGCGGCGATCCTGTTGCCCGCGCTGGCGAGGGCACGTGAAGCCGCCCGGCGCGCCTCCTGTGCCAACAACCTCAAACAGTTCGGTGTGATTTACAAGATGTACGCCAATGAGTCGGGAGGCGGCAAGCTGCCCCCGATACACGCGACCACCGACGCGGTGATTGACTGCGACACCGGCACCCCCACGGGGAAAATTGGGCAGTTGGCGACGGGACCCAAAGTTACGGTGCTTTACCCCGAGTATCTGACCGACCCGAACATCATTTTCTGCCCGTCTGCCGCCTCGCACGGTCAGTACCCCTTAATAAACAAGGTCACCGGTGTGAATGAATTTGGGACTGCATGCAAGCGCAGTGTGCAGTCCGGCATTGGCACCGGCCGCGGCCAGACGCTGATAGAAACCAACTACAATTACCTTGGCTACCTGGTCGACCGGGCCAACTACGGGGACCCCGTCACCCCCTATTCCGGCGTTGAGCTGCCCACACAACTATTCCAGCCCCTGCTGCCCCTGCTTGTTGCCTATGCGGGAGTAAGCACGCTGGCGGCAACCGGTCCTGCGGCGGCGGGTCTGGACAACGACCTGACCGAAACTTCCGGCCTGGGGAACGGCGGCGGCAACACACTGTACCGTCTGCGGGAAGGCATCGAGCGTTTCCTGATCACGGACATCAACAATGCAGCCGCCAGTTCCAAGGCCCAGAGCCAGATCTGGATACAGGGAGACAATATCGGACTGGGTGCCAAGACCTCGATCTACAACCACCTGCCGGGCGGCTCCAACTACCTGTATCTGGACGGTCACGTGGAGTTTCTCAAGTACAACGAAAAGGGGGATGCCCCCGTGAACAGCCGCATTGCGGGACTGTTCACCTTTGCGGCCACAAACATTTCATGAGCCGAGCGGCGAAGTGGCCGGCGCCTCCCGGCGCGGTCACCCCTCGCCACCCGTCAACGCAAGAACATCCAGAGGCGCAGGTCGCGCCGGGTCCAACCCCCGGCGTCGTCTTTGCGGGACTCTCCCAGGTGTGAAAGCCGGTCCACGGAAAGAAGAACGGAGTATGCAGCAATGGCATTTCTGAAAAAGAAGACCGTCAAGTTCATCTTTATCGTCGCAGTAATTATTGTGCCCCTTCTCGTCTATCTCCTGCGGCCGATTAACACGGATAACACGATCCTTGTGCCGGACAAAAAACTGCTGGCAGGCAGAAAAGCGTTTCTTGGCGGTCCCGTGCCGGAGGTCACCGGACAAAAGACCAATGTGATCATCCTGCTCGCCGATGACCTGGGAAAGTACGACGTTTCACTCTATGGTGGCAAAGACGTGCCCACGCCAAACATCGATGCCCTGGCAGCGTCAGGCGTCACTTTTACGGACGGTTATGTGACGGCCCCGATATGCTCGCCGTCCAGAGCGGCTTTGCTGACCGGCAGGTACCAGCAGCGTTTCGGCCACGAATTGCAGCCGGGCGATCAGTATCCCTCCTGCCTGCTTGAGTATTATATTGCCAAGAATTTCATTCTCACCGGAGACTGGAAGATCAACGAAAGGGAAAGTTATCCCACCAGGGCCTCTATGGATTCGCAGGGCCTGCCCCAGTCGGAAATCACCTTCGCGGAACTGGCCAAGACCCAAGGATACGCAACCGGGGCCATCGGCAAATGGCATCTCGGACACACGAAGGGTTTCGCACCGCTGGAAAGAGGTTTCGACTACCACTTCGGTTTCTATCAGGCATTCTCACTGTATGTGCCCGTCGGCACACCGAACATCATCAGTCACCATCACCAGGACGTGACCGACAGCTTTATCTGGAAGAACGGGCGGGTTGGCACAGGACTCATTCGCAGGAACGAGGAAATCCTGGACGAAAAGGACTACCTGACCGAAAGGTTTGCGCTGGAAGCCGAGGAGTTTATCGACAAGAACAAGAACAACCCCTTTGTCCTTTACGTGCCATTCAACGCCCCGCATACACCGTTCCAAGTGCCCACCGAATACTACGACCGGTTCTCAAAGGTTCAAGACGAGAACAAACGCGTTTACTATGCCATGATCAGTGCCCTGGACGACGCCGTCGGGAGAATTGTGAAGAAAGTGCGTGAGGACGGGCTCGAAGAGAAGACCCTGATTGTCTTCTCGAGTGACAACGGCGGGGCTGCCTATACTCGGGCCACCTCAAACGCTCCCCTGAAGGGAGGGAAGCTTACCCAGTTTGAGGGCGGTATAAACGTTCCCTTCCTGATGAGCTGGAAGGGAAGGATAGAGCCCGGCACCGTGTATGGGCAGCCCGTGAGCACCCTGGACATCTTTACCACCATCGCCGCGAACATCGGCGCACCGCTGCCGCAGGACAGGCAGTACGACGGCGTGGATCTGGTTGACAAGGTGCTCAAGAATGAGCCCGCCCACGAGGCGCTGTTCTGGCGGTCGGGCAGCGCGAAGGCGGTGCGCAAAGGGGAGTGGAAACTGGTCATCAGCGGCAAGAGCGACAGAACCTGGCTGTACAATCTGGCCAGCGACAAGTCCGAAACCACCGACCTGTCACGGAAGAACCCGGAAAAGGTCGCCGAACTGCAGGCGGCACTGGCGGAATGGGAAAAGGGGCTTGTTGCCCCGCTGTGGCCAAGTCCCGCGCGCAATGAGCTTCGCTTTGGCGACGACCTCTATGTCTTTGACATATAGCGATCACCGGCGCATTCCATGCGCCCCGTTCAGGCATGTCCGCAGGCCGCTTCTTCCGGTCGGGGCCGGACTGGCCTGCGTGTTCCTCATGGCCCTTGTCGTGACCGGCTGCGGCGGCGCACCCCGCCCGGCGGCTCCCGCCGCCGCAGTCGGTGTGGGGGCTGCGGCGCCACAGCCGGAACTCTTTTACAAAAGGGTTGAGAAGGTCACCGACGGTGTCTATGTCGCCATAGGCTACGGTCTCGCCAATTCAGTCCTGATTGAGGGCGATGACGGCGTGGTCGTGGTGGATGCCCTTGAGGGCCGCACCCAGGCCGAGGAGGTGAAGGCCGCTTTCGCGGCCATCACGCCCAAACCCGTCAAGGCGTTGGTCCTTACGCACAACCACGCCGACCATATCTTCGGCGGGCTCGTGTTCACGGAAGGCCGCGAAGACATTCCCGTATATGCCCATGAAACCACGTCGGAACTGATTGACCGGATCATCAGCGTGACGGGGAACGCGACCTGCGTGCGCAGTCTGCGCATGTTCGGCCAGTTTCTTGAGCCCGGGCAGCAGTCAAGCTGCGCCATTGGCCCCAGGCTGGACTACCATCCGGAAAACATAGCGCTTGCGCGTCCCACGGTGACCTTTCGCGACAGACTCGAAGTGACCGTCGCCGGGGTGCGGCTGGCGCTTTTCCACGCGCCCGGCGAGACGCCCGACCAGATCGCCGTGTGGCTGCCGGACAAAAGGGTCTTGATTCCGGCCGACAACATTTACGAGGCCTTTCCCAATCTCTACACCATCCGCGGCACGGCCTATCGCGACGTCATGCATTGGGTCGGGAGCCTGGACGCCATGCGCGACCTTGAGCCTGAATTCCTAGTCCCCTGCCACACGCGGCCCCTCGCGGGGAGGGACGCCATAGGCGGGGTTCTGACGGCGTACCGCGACGCGATCCAGTTTGTCCACGACCAGACGGTGCGCAACATGAACCGCGGGTTAAGCCCGGACGAGATTGTGCAGGCGGTGCGGCTGCCGGAACATCTGGCGCGGCATCCCTGGCTGCAGGAGCGCTACGGAAAAGTCTCTTGGTCCGTCCGCGGCATTTACGACGGGTATCTGGGCTGGTTCAACGGTGACGCGGCGCAGTTGAATCCGCTGCCGCCGGACGAGCGCGCGAAGCGGTATGCGCAGGCATTTGCGGCGGGCAAGCCGCTGGCCGAACAGGTGCGCGCCGCAAGCGAGGCAAAGGAGTTTCATTGGGGCGCGGAACTGGCCCGACTGTGGACGCAGGCCGAGCCGGATTCACAGGAAGCTAAAGACGCGCTGGCCGCATGCCTTGAGGCCATTGCGGGGGCTGAAGGCAATCTCAACGCGTACAACTACTGCCTTACCCAGGCAGGGGAGCTGCGAGGCGCCATCAAACTGACGCCGCCGGACACTTCCGTGCTGCCCGATGACTTTGTGGACAGCCTGCCCGTCGAGGCGTTCATGCGGGCATTGCCCACGCGGCTCGAT
>CAIJOU010000829.1 GCA_903822375.1 Candidatus Hydrogenedentota bacterium | reverse complement strand
CCGGCTTGGCGACGCCACGTCTATTTCGGGAGATAATCTCACCGCTTGGGAAAAAGGTCTACACATTTCGGCAACGGGAGGGGTTGCCGGACAAAGGACGCAGAGGACCAAAGCGGTGCAAGGGACAAGACGTATTTGCTCCTGTCTTGAATGCAGAACCGGTCCTTGAGGTCCCTTTCGTCCTCTGGGTCCTTTGTCATCGGCCGTCCGGGTCTTCCGACCACCGCGCCAGCTACAAACCCAACTGGTCCATGGCCTTGTTCTGGCGGTCGTTCTGGCCACCGGTGGATTGCTGGAGGGACCTGCCCATATAGCCCTGCGCCGAAGATGCGCCGCTGTTGTTCATGCCGTTGAGCTGCTGTTGCACGCCAACCCCGGTCATGACCTCGCCCATGGGGCCCGTGCCGCCCGTGCCGCCCACCGGTGTTGCGGCGGCGGCACCGGGCGCGGCAGACGCGGCAGACGCGCCCTGTCGCGGATGGGTCACCATGCCGTTCTGGTTGTTGTACAGGAACTGCTCGCCCGCGGAGGTGCGCGGCAGTTTGCTCAGATAGGTGGGATAGAGCGCATCGAGCGTGCCCGGATAATAGCCCACCGCCGTGCCGTATCGGTTGATGGCATCGCGAATGGCCTGCATGGTCTGCAAGTCCTGCGGCGTGACCGCCCCTGCGGGGCCGCTGGTCAGGGTGCCCGTTACGGGGTCGTAGCCGTAGGGCGTGCCGTCGGCATGCTTGGGGAGAACGGGCAGAAAGTCGGGAACCAGTTCTTCCAGTGTGGCTGGGTTGGTACCCTTCTCCCCTTTGTACGTTTGGATGGCGTGTTCGATATTGATGCGGCCGGTCTGCTCGGCGGCGTTCTGCACCTGGCCCTTCATCGCCTGCACCTGCTGCGCCTGAAGGTCTCCCTGTATCGCGGTCGTCGCCACCAACTCGGTGCCGCATCCGGAAACCAGTGTCACCGCAAGCAGGGCCAAACCTATACGTATCATGATTATGTCTCCTCAGCACACAGTATACCACTCCGTCCAAAACGGGGATAGATGGTTGGGAGGTATGAGCGTTATAAGAGTCATGGGAATTGTGGGGCCGCGCAGCCGTATTTCGTGGCTGCGACGGGGACGCCGCAGCCACTTTCCCGGCACAAACGCTCCGCTGCTTGCCGCTGTGCTATATTCTGCGCGTGTCTGCACCGTGAAGAAGGATATGTGGCCGTGCTTGATTTGTCTGAACCCCGAACCGCGCTGCTGTTGTCGGTGTTGCGGGATGCTGCGGCTTTGGCCCGCGCCGTGCGCGCCGAAACGAAGCCCGCCGGCCTCACAAAAGAAGACCTCTCGCCCGTGACCGTGGCGGATTTTGCCATTCAGGCCATGGCGGGGCGCCGCCTGCGCGCCGCTTTCCCCAACATCCCGCTGGTGGCCGAAGAGGACAGTGCCGAACTGCGCACTGCCGACGGCGCGCCGGTGCTGCAGGCGGTGGCCTGGCATGTGTCGCGCTTCGAGCAGGACGCCACGCCGGAGGCGGTGTGCGACTGGATTGATGTGGGCGGCGCGGAACCGGGCGATCTCTTCTGGACGCTGGATCCCATCGACGGCACCAAGGGTTTTCTGCGCGGCGGGCAGTACGCCGTGGCACTGGCGCTGGTGGAACGCGGCGTTGCCATCCTGGGCGGACTGGCCTGCCCGGGACTCAACCCCGACGGCACGCCCGGCGGCGGCATGCTTGCACTCGCCCGGCGCGGCGGGGGGGCCTGGGCCGCGCCGCTGGACGAACCCGAGGCCGCATGGCGGCGCATGCAGGTGTCGCCCTGCTCCGACCCGGCGCAGGCACGGATGATGCGCTCCTTCGAGGCGGGCCACACCAACGCCGGTCAGACCGAGGCGATTGCGGCGGCAATGGACATGAACACCGAGCCGGTGCCCATGGACAGCCAGGCCAAGTATGCCGCCCTGGCGGCGGGGCGCGCCGAAATGCTGCTGCGTTTGCTGTCGCCGTCGCGGCCGGATTATCGGGAAAAAATATGGGACCACGCGGCCGGTTCGCTGCTGCTGGAAGAGGCCGGCGGCCGGGTCACCGATCTGCGCGGCATGCCCTTTGATTTCACGCGGGGACGTTCGTTGACGGAAAACCGCGGACTGCTCGCGACCAACGGCGCGGTGCACGACGCCGCGCTGGCCGCCGTGGACCGCGTGCTCGAAGT
>CAIJOU010000828.1 GCA_903822375.1 Candidatus Hydrogenedentota bacterium | reverse complement strand
GGGGCTCCCAGGGCATCCTAGGCGTGCTTTTCTCCGTGCGAGCAGACGGGGACCCATGAACGCCGGGAGCCGGGGGACCACCCGACCAAGGCGACCGCAGAGCGACCCGCGCCGTACCCCGGGGAGGCCAGCCCGAGGCTTTCGCAACATAAGTGCATTCTGCGAATAAGGGAAGCGAGTCAAGGGTATAGTAACGTCTGATAATATGTATTATGTTGTGTTTGTGTGTGTTCTTTGCGGTGTGTCTGAGCGCTTCTTTTTGAAACAGACATGATCGTGTCTTTCTAAGATGCCCCAATACTCATTATACCCTCAAAAGTGAATGTCATAAAATGACCTGTTTTCTGAGATTACTTTATAATAAATAAAGTACTTATAAAAAAGGCGTTACAGATGTGATATTGTTTATGTGATATGTTGGTGAATGTGAATTTTCAGTGGTTTGGAATGGGCACTCCAAAATGCCACACTGTCCAAAGAACGGATATGCGAGCGGCCTGCATTGTGGCAAAGAGTGTTTTGAGGACCGTAGCCCCATAAGTCGGATGTCGAGGCTCTCCCCCGCCGCTCCCCTGCGTTATGGAGACGGGTAGATGAAGGTGGTCCTATGGAGGTGGCCACGAACTGGAAGCTTTGCACTTCCCGGTGCATGTTCAACTGTGGCAGACTCAGGCGGGAATTTCCGTGCCAATCACAGGGCAAACTCTCGGCCATCGCTCATCGTCACACAATACTACCAATTGGAAATGATTATGTTTCTCACTATTGTAATCGTCGGGAATATGGTGGGACACGCGACACCCTTCACTTTATTGGGCTGGGTTCGTACGGTATAGTATTCGTCATGAACACACAGAAGACCACCCTCACCCGTCGCGAATTCATCGGTACCGGAGCCGCAGGAATGAGCCTTGCGGCATCTGCGGACGCAGCAATACCCCCCGGCCGTGATAACCCCCTTCCCCGGGAACGGTCGGCGGAAGCCAGGGAGCAGGCCATGGGCACGAGAGCCGCCGCGAAAATGACCCTAGTCCAACTGACCACCGGCAAGGACGTGCCGCCGGCCATCGAGCGCATGCCCGCGTTCTTTGAAAAGGCGGCGGACTTGGGTTCAGACTTGGTCGTCTTTCCCGAGTACGTGCTGGGCGACATGATCACCCCCAAAGACGCCGTGGCCCGGGAGTTCTTCGCGCTGGCGGCAAAGCACAGGATCAATGCGGTCACCGGTTGCGTCGAAAGGCAGGGCAAGGACCAGTGGTCCACCAGTGCCTGGGTGGTGGACCGCGGCGGCAACCTGCTCGGCCGCTATCTCAAATGCCACCCGGCCTCCGGTCCGGCACCGCACTGGTGGCCGCCAAACCAGGGCAACGACCGCGAGGCGCGCGGCATTCTCGGCGGTGGGTTCAAGGTGTTTACACTCGATTTCGCGCCCATCGGCATCCTTCAGTGCTACGACGGCTATTTCCCCGAGGCGTGGGGATGCACCTCGTACATGGGTGCCGAGATAATCCTCTGGATCAACGGCCGCGACGGCATGATCGAGGATTCGCACTGCATGATGGCTGCACAATGCTATGGTTGCGTGGTCGGTGCGAACATCACCCAGGGATTCAACACCGGCTTCACCGGGCCGGGTTGTGTGGCGCCTGCCGATGGCTGCAAGGATGAGCCCGAACAGGCCCGCCTCTATCCGCGCCTGAAAGAAAAGGGCGACGCCTGCGTCACCGCCTCCATCAACCTTGACGAACTGCGATGGAAACGCAAACACCTTCGCACCATGCACCAGCGCCGCCCCGAACTTTATGGTTTGCTGACGCACGACGTGAAAATGTGGCAGAACTACCCCGACATCCCGTGGGATTTCCCGGAATGCGCCGATTTGGTAAACAAAGCGCAACTCTAAGCATGGAACAGCATAGCGGTTACCAAATGAGTGTCGAGCCGCACAATATTAGGTCCCCCCTCCGAGGGGGGGGCCACATAGTGGCGAGGGGGGTATTGCCCGCACATGTCTAAATCATTGCGAATTGCGGGCATTTCGGGAAACAGTGGCTCGGATCTGCCTTGGCTGTGCAATGTGGGCAAAAATAGAAATGGAGCGGGACACGGGGTTCGAACCCGCGACATCCAGCTTGGGAAGCTGGCACTCTACCAACTGAGTTAGTCCCGCTCAAGTGAGTTGAGTATAGCATCCGCCCTCCCCCGTGTCAATTGCCTGCGTGGTCTCATTTGCACGCATCCCTCCCCGGAATACTGCCTAACGCCGGGACTCCCGGCGATTTCCCCGGCAGTCTTCGGTCAGTCCTCCATCGCGCCCCCCCCTTGTATTTTTTCAAAAAAAGCATAAAATAATGCAAGAAAGATGCTCCGCACCATACGGTCTTTCAGGGGGTGTGTCCCCTGAATGCAGGAGCATGGGGTACGCACTTTCCAGGAGGGCATGCTATGCGAAGGACTCATGGTTTCACGCTTATTGAACTGCTGGTCGTCATCGCAATTATTGGAATTCTGGCGGCAATATTGCTGCCGGCACTGGCCCGGGCGCGCGAAGCGGCACGCCGCTCAACCTGTCAGAACAACCTGAAGCAAATGGGTCTCGTGTTTAACATGTATGCCAACGAGGCCAAGGATTTGTTTCCGCCGATGAAACTGTGGAATTGTGACAATCCGCCTGTAACCGCCAAAGATGCCAGCTTTAACGGGCCCAGCGTTTTTCCCGAGTACCTCACTGACGTGAACGTGCTGGTGTGCCCTTCGGACAGCGATGCGGAGAGTATCCGGAAAGCCTATCATGTCAACGGCGATGTGGCACAGCCTGTCCGCCCCTGCACCTTGGCCCGGGGCAGTTACTATTACCTGGGTTGGGCGTTCCACCCGCAGAACTGCATCCTTCCCGGTGCCGTTATTCCGGAGAATCTGAACAATCTCTCCCTTGACAACGTAAACGTGGTGCTCGGCTTCATACGGCCGGAACTCATTACTGCGGCAATGCCCATCGTCACGCAGGGTTTCATGACACCGGCGCAGAAACTGGAGGACTTTGGCCCCATCCCCCGCCTCCGCATCGGCATCGAGCGCTTTCTGATCACGGACATCAACAACGCCGCCGCCACCAACAAGGCGGCCAGCGAGATTCCGGTGATGTGGGATGAGACGGCCGTGTACGGCAAACCGGAAACCTTTAACCATGTGCCCGGCGGCGGGAATTGTCTTTATATGGACGGCCATGTGGAATTCCTGAAGTGGCCCAGCATATTCCCCATAGACAGGCTGGGCATGTTCCTAAGCCAGATTTTCTAGCGTCTTTCAGCCTCGCCAAAGGACTGAATCAGAGTTCTCTGACTTGCGGGACAGTGTGACGGGAAACGCCGGTCACGCTGTCCCGACTCTGTTGTGGGGACAGCGGATGCGCGAAAGTTCCAGTGGGGAATGCCTCCCGGTTGTATTCCCGAAACAGGGAGTGATTTACCGCGCAAGAATCCACTTGCATTTTTCTGAAAAATCTATACAATGACTTGCGCATAGATGGTTGTCATGGGGGCTGTTTCCCCTGACAGGTGATAAAGGGCACTTATTTATCAGGAGGCAATGGCAATGCGAAGATCCCATGGTTTTACTCTGATTGAACTTCTGGTCGTCATCGCGATTATAGGCATTCTGGCGGCGATTCTGCTTCCGGCACTGGCACGGGCCCGTGAAGCCGCCCGCCGGTCGAGCTGCCAGAACAACCTGAAGCAGATGGGGCTTGTCTTCAACATGTACGCCAACGAGGCCAAAGAGACCTTTCCGCCGATCAGACGACTCACCTGCGAAGGCGGATTGGCATGGGATGCGTCGTTCGACGGTCCGTCTGTCTATCCCGAGTACCTGACCGATGTGAAGATATGCGTCTGCCCGTCAGACTCGGACGGGGCGAGCGTGCTCAAGGGGTTCTATCAGGACGGTGACCTGTCCAAGCCGGTCCGCGCCTGCAATCTTGCCCGCGGCAGCTATTACTATCTCGGTTGGGCGTTCCTGGAACAGGCGGTTCTGAAGCCGGGTATGGTTCCGCCGACACTGGCCGAGTATCAGCAGCAGCACCTGAGCGATGCGACCGCAATCGCCGGTTATGCCTCATCGTTCCTCAAGGATGACCTCATCGCAGGCGCGATGAAACTTTATCTGGCCAAGACTGCCAATGATGTAAAGCAGACAAACGATTTGAAAGACGCCTCCATGGGGCCGATTCCGCGCCTGCGCATTGGAATCGAGCGGTTCTTCATCACGGACATCAACAATGCCGCGGCCAGCAACCAGGCGGCAAGTCAGATTCCGGTCATGTGGGATGAAATTGCGGTATATGGCGCCGCCAGCACTTTCAACCATGTCCCCGGCGGCGGTAACGTCGTATTCATGGATGGCCACTCCGAATTCCTGAAATGGCCGTCGACCTATCCCGCCAACGTCTTGGGCGTGCTTCTGTCCGCGCTCTTCTAAGCACAGCATTCTGCGTCTGTTTTATCTGTCGGGGCTCCCGCTTTCGGGAGCCCCGATTCGTTGTTCTTGACTGTGTGGTCTTGCCGTAATTATCCTATGGGACACATGCCGCCCAAGTCGGGAGACGCGCAACACGGACTTGTGGTGGCCGGGTTTTTCCAAGTTCAATGATAAGAAAGGGTTACACCTGTGGGTACTTCTACATTGTTCGATCTTTCCGGCAGGGTGGCCGTGGTGACCGGCGGCGGCGGTGTGCTGGGCGGCGCGATAGCCGAGGGATTGGCCCGGGCGGGCGCCACCGTCGCGGTGGCCGACCTGCTGCCCGACATGGCCAAGGCCTGCGCCGAACGCATCAACGCGGCGGGCGGCAGGGCCGAAGGCTACCTGATGAACGCTTTTGACCGCTCCACGGTTCAGTCTTGCTGTGATGCCATCGTCAAGGATTTCGGCAAGGTCGACATCCTGGTGAACGCCGTCGGCGGCAACATGAAGGGTGCCACGACCTCGCCCGAGCAGACCTTCTTTGACCTGCCCGCCGATGCGCTGCAAAAGGTTTTCGAACTGAATCTGACCGGCGGGACCATTCTCCCCTCCCAGATCTTCGTCAAGGCCATGCTGGACAATCCCGATGGCGCATCCATTATTAATATATCGTCCATGAATGCCTTCCGCCCGCTGACCCGCATTCCCGGTTACAGCGCGGCCAAGGCTGCCGTGAGCAATTTCACCCAGTGGCTGGCGGTGCATCTGGCCCAGGAATACAGCACAAAGCTCCGGGTCAATGCGATTGCGCCTGGCTTCTTCCTCACCGAGCAGAACCGCTTCCTGCTCACCGACAAGGAAACGGGCGAGCCCACCCAGCGCGGCAAAACAATTATCGGACACACGCCGATGGGCCGCTACGGCACCCCGGACGACCTGGTCGGTGCGACCGTCTGGCTGGCCAGCGACGCCTCACGCTTTGTGACCGGCATCGTGTTGCCCGTGGACGGCGGTTTCTCCGCCTTCTCCGGAGTGTAGGAGAGGGGAAATGGGACGTATGCGACATATAGGACGCGAGTGATCACGGACCATCAAGCACGGGCTGCACTTGTGTCTTGGACCCATGACCAGTCGTGGCGCCGAAACGGCATGGGCTTCACGTGTGGTCTTGGCCCCGAAGGGGTTACACAACAGTAGCTACGGGTGACCGAAGGGAACCCGTGGTATAGCAACCAAAACAAACGTCGTCCCCGAAGGGGGCGAACAAAGAATTTCGAGCAAGGAGTTGACATTCCAATGAGCGACCCCGTGGCCAAGCTGAAAGACCATCAGCCCCAGCATCCCTTCCTGATTGCCATCGACTCGGACGGCTGCGCCTTTGACACGATGGAAATCAAGCACAAGGAATGCTTTATCCCCAATATCATCAAGCACTGGAACCTCCAAGCGGTATCCAAATACGCCCGTATGGCCGGCGAATTCGTTAATTTGTATTCGAAATGGCGCGGTATTAATCGTTTTCCAGCGTTATTTATGACTTTTGATCTGCTCGCGGAATGGGACGCGCCCATGGCCCGTGGCATCAAACTGCCCCAAATCCCCAATCTTCGCGCGTGGGCCGAAAAGGAAACGAAACTCGGCAATCCGGCCCTGAAAGCCTATTGCGCCGAGCATTCCGTTGCCGAAATGCCGGACATCCACCGGGCACTGGCGTGGAGCATTGACGTCAACAAGATGATCGAAGAGGTTGTGCAGGGCGGCCTCCCCCCCTTCCCCTATGTCCGGGAATGCCTGGAAAAGGCGCAGGCCCATGCCGACATGATGGTCTGTTCCCAGACGCCGGGCGAGGCGCTGGAGCGTGAATGGGCCGAGCAGGACATGGAAAAGCACGTCTTCTGCATCAACGGTCAGGAAGTGGGCACCAAGTCCGAACACATCAAGTTTGCCTCCGAAGGCCGTTACGAGAAGACCCACATCCTGATGATTGGCGACGCCAACGGCGATCTCAAGGCTGCCCGGGCCAACAACGCCC
>CAIJOU010000827.1 GCA_903822375.1 Candidatus Hydrogenedentota bacterium | reverse complement strand
CACACTTCTGTGTCATTGTTGCGGCGCACCACGGGGTGGCCGCCCGCGCCAAGCGGGTCCTGGTCAATGTCGATCACCTCGGGGTTGCACAGAATGTTCAGCGTGAACTCGTCCAGGCGGGTCATGTCGCCGCTGTAGAAGAGCGGAGACGCCATAAGGCACCACAACGACATGTATGAGTACTGCTCGTTGGGCGAAAGCGAGCACGGCACCGGTTCGCCCATCTCGGACGCGGCGCCCACAAACCCAATCAGCAGGTAGTCTGGATCGTTCCATGCGCCCGGCTTGACGTACTCCCAGTGGTCGGCATTGCGGCGCGCCACATCATGGTACCGCTCCAGTTCAAAACCTAGGTCGCCCGAGGTGCGCCAACTCTGGCCGCCCACCTCCGCGCCCCATTTCCAAACGTCGCCCATGCCGTACTGGCAGAGATTCAGCACAACGTCGCGGTCGAGTGTCTTTAGGATGTCCCCCATCTTGATATAGGGCTTCTTCATCTCTTCAAGACTCTGGCCATGGGCCTTCTTCGTGTAGGAGCACCAGTCATACTTGAGGAAATCGAAATTCCACGCCGCAAACTGGTGCGCGTCCTGCTCCTCCTTGCCCCAGCTGCCCTCACAGCCCGCGCAGGTCTGCGGACCGGGCGAGGTGTAGAGCCCCGCCTTGAGCCCCTTCTCGTGAATATAGGCCGTCATGGCGTTCATGTCCGGGAAATAGGCGTTCGGCAGAATGTCGCCCTTTTCGTCGCGCAGTTGTCCCGTGCGCTTCGGGTCCTTGTGTTTCGCGAAAGTCATCCAGCAGTCGTCAATGTTGACGTACTGGTAGCCCACGTCCGCCATGCCGTTGGACACCATGATGTCCGCGGCCTGCCGCATCATGGCGTCCGTGATGCGGTCATAGTGCGCGTACCAGTCGTTCCATCCCATCGGCGGCGTGAGCGCCAGCGTGTCGCCCACGACGATGCGCAGTTCGCGCTCCGTCTTGCCCGCCGCGTTTTCCGCCTGCAGCATCACCTTGCGGGTGCCCGGCGTCCTGTCCGCGATGCTCCCGGTGATGATGCCCGTGCTTTCGTTCAGCGCAAGGCCCGCGGGCAGATCCCGCACGGAAAACCGCATCGGCCGCACGCCGGTGACCGGAATCCGGTACAGGAACGGCGACCCGGGCCGCACGCCGTAAACGCGCGCTCCGTTGATGCGCGGCTCCTGCGGCGGCTTGGGCGTGCGGATGGTCTTTTCTTCGGGCGGGTAGGAGCGCGGAACCAGTTTCGGGTCGGCGCCCTCCACAATAAACTTCGCATCGGCCCAGTCGACATGGTCAAAATGGTTGTCGTCGCCGCCGTCGTCCATCTTCACGGCGAGAAGCTTCACACCGGACAAGTCCAGATCGACAACGGCCGGTGTTTCGCCGGTCTTCAACACCGGGCTGCGGAACAGCACCTTGCCGTCGCCGACCAGGGTGACCGAAATGGTGCCCGGGCCGTTGCTGTCGTCATCGACGCCGACCACCGTCTGGAAGCGTTTCGTGTTCCCGTCCAGTTCCACGTAAAAAGCTCCGGCGGCATGCGACCCGACCCCGCGCTCGTAGGTCTTGCCCTGCAGGCGCAGCGGTTTGCCCTGAACCGACTTCTTGGCCTCGGCCTTGCCCCAGCCCTGCTTGACCATCCCCAGATTCAGACCGTCCAGCCATACCGTGCGCACCTCCGCGGCCGCAACAGTCGTCAAGGCTGTCAGCAACGCTGTCACGCAAAACCCCGTCCAACGATTCATCCCTAGTCCTCCGTAAGAGTCTTGCCCGATGAAGCAAATCCTACCGGCCATCGAGTCAGGAACATTATGCCCTTTCGCCTCTCGTGAGACAACGGCTCAAAGTAGAAGCGGCAAGATGCCGCATCTGCTTTGTGCGACTCACCAAGGTCATCGCCCAATAAGATGCAGAATCGCCTGACAGACGATTGGAAACGCAACTCCCGGCAGCAGATTGGCCACCTTGATCTTGGTGACGCCAAGCATGTTAAGACCAATGGTCAGAATCAGCATGCTCCCGATGGCCGTCATCTCGTTGATGGCCTGGTCGGTCAGCACCACTTTGAGCGAACCGGCCGCGAGGGTAATCGCTCCCTGGTACAGCAACACCGACAGGGCCGACAGCATCACGCCGATGCCCAGCGTTGACGTGAACACGATCGACGTGATTCCGTCAATGACCGATTTTGCATAGAGGGTTTCATGATTGCCCGTCAGTCCGCTTTGCAGCGATCCGACGATCGCCATCGCTCCCACGCAAAACACCAGGCTTGCCGTCACGAAGCCTTCCGAAACCTTGCCGCCCCGGCCTTTGAGCCGGGCCTCAATTCCGTCGCCGAAACGCTGCAGCCGTGCGTCGATGTCGATGACCTCTCCGGCAACCGCGCCCAGTGCCAGGGAGAAGATGATGACCAGCATGTTCTGCGAGGACAGGGCGGGGGAGACGTGCACGATGCCCGTGATGGCGATGAACATCACGCAAAGCGCCAGGGCTTTGAGCAGTGTGTCGTGAATGCGTTCATGAATGAACCGGCCGACGGCAAATCCGAGGGCGCTTCCGGCGATTATGGCGAGGGCGTTGATGACGGTGGCTATCATATGCCCAATATTGCGGCACCGTGGGTGCCCGATTCAAGGGAAAGTCGTCCCGCTGTGACGCCCTTCGAATAAGGTTGGGGCATGTGCTCTGTCCCGACGGAGAGGGAGGACGCGGAGGAGGCTCGAAGTGGGGATACGGTGTTCCTATCCCGAAGGGCAGCCGTTTCGCCATTGGGGGTACCGCTGTTTTCATTTTACGGTCGCGTTCGCATAGAATCGGGAGAACCAAAGGGAGAAAGTCCGTGTCCAGACCGCGCAAAGCAATCAAGACACTTCTGGCCGTGGCCGCGTTTTTGCTTGTCGCCGTCGGCTTCTTCGGGTGGTACGTGGGATTCCACAACAAAGGGTTGAACCGCAACTTCGATGCGGAGCGCGTGGCCCGTGCCGAGGCGCGGATGTGGCAGGCCTATTACGGCAGAAAGATGGGAAGTCTTGCCGTTCAAATGGCGGGGCTGATGCGCGAACAGATGGGTGCGTCCCTGTGGACGACCAGGCGGGTGATTGAGCCCATGGCGGAGGGTACCCGCATCTTTGCCAGAGGACAGGGGGATTATGAACGCGAGGTGCTGCCGAAACTCGAAACCTCCTACGCCTTTCTCGGCAGGGCCTGCGGCGAAGACTGGGACCCGCACGAGGTGGCGCAGGCCGAACTGGCGTGGTGGGTGGCCCGGCGCACGCCGGGGGAGAACGCGCCCGGGCAGGTGGGCGCCAAGATAGCCCATCTTTACACCCTCATCTACCGCCGTGAAAACGCGGACATTCAGCAGGCGGGACTGTTGCGCGCCAGGGCTGCCGCGTTGCGCGATGCCGGTGGCCAGAATGCCGACTGGCCTGCCATCGAGGCGCTCTTGCTGGAGTCCTATACCGCGCTCCGGCAAGGGGTTCAGTAACTACTGAAAGCGCCGGCTTTGCCGGCCCGTTTTCGTGCTTTTCGATGCGTCGTTGCCCATGGGTATTGACGCAGCAAGACAGGGAGTGTGAAATGGACTCGACAGACGTTGCCTGGACACGGCGTGACTACGTCATGACCGCGGCGGTCATGACGCTGATGGGCGGATTCTACTGGGCCATCCGCGGGACCACGGGCTATGGCGGCGAGACAGGCGGCATGCTGGCCGGGTTTGGCTGGGCGCTGCTCTGGTATGGCTTGTCACGCGCGGGCGCCGGGGCGGGGCGCCGACCCTACGGCGGGCCGTGGATGCTGCTGGCCATCTCCCTGGGCATCGCACTGGGCGGCATGACCGGCTATGGCGTGTACATCAGTTGGGTCAGGGGAACCTATTGCCTGAACTATCCTGAATTGTGCCGTCCCGTGTCCGTGTGGACGGGCTATGGAATGCTCTTCCTGTGCGGACTGCACTGGGGCGGCAATGCGGGCTGCTTCATGGCGTGGTGTGCCCCGCGACGGCCGTTGCGCTGGTACGACTGGGCAATGCGCATCGGCTGCGGCGTGGCGGGGGCGGCGGCCGCGTCACTGTTCGT
>CAIJOU010000826.1 GCA_903822375.1 Candidatus Hydrogenedentota bacterium | reverse complement strand
GCGCCCAGCACGGCCTTCTGCGCCGTCTCGTCGTTGCGGGTTGCCAGCATGGCCACGATTTGCGCGCGCACCGCAGGGTCCTTCGCGCCGCGCAGGGCGCGCGCCCAGGGCGCGCTCCCCGCCTTGCCGGGGATGCGTTTGGTCAGCAGCAGCGCCGCGCCGCGGAACTGCGGATCGGGATCGGACGCCGCGGCCGCCAGTTCCGGCGCGGCCAGTTCGCCCTTCCCGCAGACCAGCGCCTCCAGCGCAAGGGCTCGCGCCGACGGCCCATCCGTCTTAGCGGCATTGGGCGCCACGGGCGGCGCGGGCACGCCGCCGATGATGTCGATGGCCTTGGCAATGCGCGCCTTTCCCGCCTCGGGTGCGGTGGCGAGTTTCGCTGTCAGCGCGCTCACGGCCGCGGGCGTGCCGATGGCTTCAAGCGCGGCCGCGCCCGGCTGCACCGTGGCCGCATCGTCCAGAAACGCGGCCAGCGCGGGCACGGCGTCATCATTGCCGGCCCACTCCAGATGGAAGGCGAAGAACTGCTTCACCGTGGGGTCGGTGGCGCGGCCCAACGCGTCGATCAGCGCCTGGGTGAACAGCGTTCGCGCCGCATCGCGGCCCGGCGCACCGCAGTATTTCGCCAGTCCGCTCACTGCGTAGCGTTGGGCCAGGTCGGCGTTGCCGGACGCTTCGGGCAGAATCTTGGCGCAGATCTCCGCCAGCGCGGGTGCGCCCGCGTTGACAATGGCGGCGCAGGCCGCCTCCGTCTCGGCGGCGTTCTGGCCGGGTAACTTGGCCAACAGTTCATCGACGGTGGCGGCGTGGGCAACGCACACCATCAGCACGGCAATTAGCGCCGTTGCAAGACATTTCATTGTGCGGGTCATTGTATGCATTCCTTCAGGTGAGGAGTTGTAACCGTTTCTGCGGGGCAAGCACCGGGTCATACGCGCCACGCGCCGCGCATCGGCTGGAAGATTTGGCGGTTTGCCTCCTCATCGCCGACGAATTCCTGCTTGACCGGGTCGAAGTGCAGATTGCGGCCGAGTTGGACTGCCGTCTTGCCCAGATTGACCAGCGTGCAGGAGCGGTGCCCGTTGGATTCGTTGAGCGCGAAGCGCCGCCGCGTGCGCATGCACGCGTAGAAGTCCCCTTCCTGCGGCGCGGGTTCGGGCAGGCCTCGCAGCACCTTTTCCTGGCCGTTGATTTCGAGGCGCAGGCCCTTGTACAGCTTGCCCTTCGGTCCCTCAATGTACGCCTGGCCTTCCGACTTGCCCTCGCCGTCCAGGATAATCTCGCACCCGTCGGCGTAGCGCATCGTGATCCGCCGCCACGAACTCACGGCGTCCGGGTGCTGCTGCGGCGCGTCCACCTCGATGTCCACCGGGCTCGTGTCATCCTTGCCCAGCAGGTACTGCACCGGGTCGAGGTAATGCATGCCCATGTCGCCCAATCCGCCGCCGTCGTAGTCCCAATAGCCGCGGAAAGTCTGGTGCACGCGGTGCGGGTGGTACGGCTTGTCCGGCGCCGGGCCGAGCCAGAAATCATAGTCCAGTTCGGCGGGAATCGGCTGCGGTGTCAGGTCGGTCTTGCCGCTCCAGAAAAACTTGAAGTCGAAGCCCGTGCCTATGCCCACCGTGACTTTCAACGGCCAGCCCATCTCGCCGCTGTCCACGATCTGCTTGATCGGTTTAACGGCCGAGCCAAACCCGTAAAAATTGTCCTTGAACCGGAACCAGGTATTGATGCGGAAAATGCGGCCGTGCTTCTGCACCGCCTCCACCACGCGCTTCCCCTCGCCGATCGTGCGCGTCATCGGCTTCTCGCACCATATGTCTTTGCCCGCCTCGGCTGCGGCGATGGAGATGAGCCCGTGCCAGTGCGGCGGCGTGGCGATGTGCACCACGTCCACCTCGGGCAGCGCCAGCACTTCCCGGAAGTCGCCGAAGCCCTTCACGCCCTTGTCCAGCGAGTCCAGCGCCGACTGCAGATGCCCCTTGTCCACGTCGCAGACGGCGACCGTGCGCGCGCCCGTGTAGCCCAGGTGGCCGCGGCCCATGCCGCCCACGCCGATGACGGCGCGGTTGATCTCGTCGCTCGGCGCCGTGAATGCGAGCCCGCCCAGCACATGCCGGGGCACGATTGAAAAGCCAAAAGCCGCCGCGGCGCTCCGCGTCAGGAATTCACGCCGGGTGGGGGCGTTCTTGCTCAAATCGTTCATGTCCTTCTCCATCTCTTGCGCCCTGCGGGGCGTGCCGTTTCAAGACCGCCGCCTATTCTGCCGATTTTGCCCGGCTCAGGCAAGGAAGAAAAAACCGACTCCAATGGTCCGGCCCGCGCGGGGCTGCATTTCATCGTGCTTCGGATGCACGGGCTCGCGTCCCTCGCGTATAATTGCCGCACTGGAGAAACGAATCATGGCCGAAACATGCACAACAGACAACAAATCCTGCGGTTGCCAAAAGGGATACCGTTGTTCCCTCGTGGCAATGGTGGGCAGCGGGGCCTTCTTTCTTCTTGCCGTGAACGGGTTGCTGCGTCTGCTGGACCTTCATCAGCGGCAGGGACAGGCGTGGAACCGCGACGGGATGATCGATGCCGGCATTGATGCGGTTGTGGCCGTCATTGCATTGGGGGCGCTGATTGATGCGGTCCGTTCCTTCCGCAGGGGCAGTCTGGGCAAGATTGCCTTCCTCGGCGTGCTCATGGTGTGGAGCATGGTGCTTATGTTCGTGCTGGTCTACCTGCTGGTCTACATCGTTCCCTACTTCGCATAAGCCTCCCGGAAGGGCACTGGCATCCCGTTCCCGCCAGACGCCCCCGTTGTGGCATGGTCTCCCGACCATGCCACTCTTCCGACCGCAGGTCTCCTCCCGGGAACAGGTTACTTCTACCCGGGCCGCATCACTCCTTCCAGTCCCCGATACCCTCAAGGCGCAGCAGGCATCGTTTCCAGTCGAGTCCCGCGCTGAAACCGCCCAGTCTGCCGTTCGCCGCCAGCACCCGGTGGCACGGCACGACGATGCACAGCGGGTTCTCGCCCAGCGCCGAACCGACGGCGCGAGCCGCGCCGGGGCTCCCAATACGCGCGGCGAGTTTGCCATAGGTGGTTGTGTGACCGTGGGACACGTCGCGTGCCGCTTCCCAGACGGCGCGTTGGAACGGCGTGCCGAAGGAAGGGTCCAGGGGGACCTCACCGAAATCAACCGCCACCCCCGCAAAGTAGTCCGCAAACAAGTGCATAAGCCTGCGGCCGAGCATATGATTGGGCCGTGAATGCAGCATATAGGGCTGAATGGGATGGTCTGGAACGGGCAGCCGCAGTTCACGCAGGCCTTCGTTCGTCAGATAGCCGTAGAGGGGACCCTGGGGGGTGTCAAAACGGAAATTTGCGGCGTCCATGGCATGGTTCTTTCTTTGTGCCTGAAAGCGGCCAATAATGTCAGGTGCTTTTCCAAGACATGCAATCATTGCAGAAGAAACAAACGAACGGGCCGGCCAATGCCCCTCATCAGAGAGACAAACCAATCCGTCCTTTTCGTCCTTTGGGTCCTTTGCGTCCTTCCATACGATGACGGACGCACAGACTTGAAAGGCCCGATTCGGGCTCATGGCCGCCGCAAACAAGAATAGGCAATCCAAGCCTTGCGCGGCAAGCCCGTGTTGCGTAGACTTGATCCAATGAAGGGCATGCATAAGAAGAACATGAATCCTCCGAATCGTGGGGCAGGCCCAAAAGGCCGCGCCATGGGCTGCTTAAGTCCCCCTTTGAAGGGGGATTTAGGGGGATGTGCTGCCTGCGCTCCGACCAGGGTCATCCAAGGTCGTTCCATAAGTTGCGTTCTGCTCCTTGTCGTCACGATATTTGCGGGTGTTGCCCATGCACAGCGCGCCGCGGTGATTACCGCCAGTTTGTCCGCCACGCGCCAGTCGGCGCGGATATATGCGCAGGCCGTGGATCTGGAGATGGGGGAGACGCTGCCCGGCGGCGGACCGTTGCCCGGTTCAAGTCTCCTCGGCATGCCCCTGACAGGGGTTTTTGCAGAGCAAAACCGTCTGCCCGACGGGCTTGTGGCGGTCACCACCGGCCCCTCTGCATCCCCATTGCACCCCGACCCGGGATATCCCGAAACGAGCATCTCCCTGTTGCGGTCATGGCCCTTAATGGTGCCCGCGAAACGGTTCCATGAATCCGAGGCGGGTTGGCGGGAATGGGCGGTGGATGTTCTGCCCGGGCAGAAATCTTCCGGACTGCTGGTGCTTGGAAGCCATGCAGGCACCACTGAAAATGCGCCCACGGTGGGGCGGGCGCGCCTTCTTGGCGGCGGCGCGGACGCTGCGGCCACAATGATTGCAGAATGGCCGCTGCCCGGCAGCCCGGTGGCCGGGTTGTGGCTGCCTGCAGTCAAGTCGGCGCTCGTGTTGTGTGCGGGTCAAACCGGCGCGGCGCCGGTGCTGGTAAAGTGCAGCGCGGGCCTGGTGCAAACCCTTCGGCACGCCGCCAGCGAACTGCCCGATTGGAATCCCGCCTGCACGGATGCCTGTGCGCTGGCACACTTGCCGGAGACCGATCTTTGCGCCGTGGCCTTTTCGGGCCGAATCCCCGGCGCGGGGTCCACGGAACCCGTGTCCCAGGTGTATATCATCGACTCCAGGGAGTTGACGGTCACGGCCGGGCCGGTCGACCTGCGCGGCACGGTTGACCGAATGCATACCCTGGACAACAAGAACCTGTGGATAGCCTCGCGCGCGCAGGGCACCGATTTTGCCTATGCCACCAGAATGTGCGTGGACCAGGTGTCGGGCACGGTCGCCTTGGAAGCCGAATACCCGCTTACCGGTGTGACCGGGGGGTTCCTGCTGGCCGTGGACCCGGCCACCGGAACGGTGGCGGTGTCCTTGGGTGCCCGGCTGGAAATCTGGCCCAATGGGCAGCGCGGCGACGCGCGTCAGGAATACGACAATCCAATTCGCGACTTGCGCTGGACCGCCGCCGGTCTTCTCGTGGGCGAGGCGGGCCGTGTTCATCTGGCCGATGCGGCCACCGGGGCGTCGAAGTGCCTTATGCAGTTGCAAACCGGCCAAATAGTCGCCATTCTGCCTCTTGCCCCGGGCGTGCAGGAGGCAGACAATACCGTGCAGGCGGGTCCGAACAACAGAATTTTCGTGCCGCCTGCCGTACTGTTTCGGGGAGAGGCGGCGGGCCGCGAACTGCGCGCGCTGAACGTTGAAAACGTCGGCGCGCCGGGTTCCTGGCGGGTGGAGTATGACATTGCGCGAATGCCCTGGCTGATTATTCATCCCCTGTCAGGCCATGGCTCCGGGACCGTATACATGGGCGTGGACCCCGCGCGGTATCTGCCCCACACGCTGGCTGAAGGCTGGCTCAGCGTATATCTGGAAGGCGGGTCACCCCCGGTCTCCGCCGTGGACAGTCCGGCGAAAGTGCTGGTGCGCGTCGAGCCCGCGCCTGCGTCGGCGCGGACCATTCTGTGGCTTTGGCCAAAAGCAGCCGCCCGCATGCGCGACCTGTCGGACCCGCGCGGCATGGCCGGGTTGGCAACCCGGCTCGCCGCCGCACCGCTGTATTTTTCTCATGCGGAATCGTCGGACCCGGTCACTTCCCCCCTTGACCCCTACGCCGTGATTGTGCTGCACGCCGGGGCCGCCATCCGCGGGGTGGCATCGCGGCAGGCCTTGGTGGACTATGTTGCCGACGGAGGCGGGCTGTTAATTGTCGGCGGCGCGGACCGGGATCAGGCCGAGGCGCTTGGGCCCTGGGTGGCCCCTTTCGGTGTGGTTGTTGCGGGAGAGCCGCCTCCCGCGCCGAACGTAGGTCCGACCCATGAGGCGCCCGAACCGCTTCGCAGTTGGCCGGGCGTGCCCATGCCCGCCGCCTATGGCTTTCGCACGGCCCTGGACGCCGCAAAGGATGCCTCTACCCCCGCGGTCATGAAGACGCTTCGCATGCCCGAAGCGCCGGCCACCGCCCTGTTTCTGGCCCGTTCCTTTGGCTACGGACGGGTGGCGCTGCTGGCCTCGGATGCACCGTTGCGGGCCGCGGCCTCCGACGGACGGGCGGAAGGCTTTGCGCGCGAACTCTTTGTCTGGTTGGCGGATGCGGGGATGGGTGCCCAGGACATGGACCGCGACGGACTTACCGACGACATTGAAGACGTCAACGGAAACGGGGTGCGCGATCCCGGCGAAACAGACTGGCTTCGGGCGGACACGGACGGCGACGGCATTCCCGACGGGTTGGAAGATTGGAACCGCAACGGCATGGTGGACCCCGGCGAGACCGACCCGCGCAGCTGCGACACGAACGGGGACGGTGTATGGGACGGCGCCGACCCCAGTCCGGCCCTGTCTGCACCATAAAAACTTTGCGCGCCTCGACAGCCAGTCGCTACAATCCGTCCAGTGATGACGCACCCACAGGAGAATTCCGGCCCATGGCATTTGTTGTCTGCGAACCCTGCATAAAATGCAAGTATACCGAATGCGTCGGCGTCTGTCCGGTCACCTGTTTCCACGAGGGGGAGACGATGCTGGTCATCGACCCGGATGAATGCATTGAATGCGGCGTGTGCGTCAACGAATGTCCGGTGCATGCCATCTATTCGGACGACGAGGTGCCCGCAAAGTGGCATGAGTACATTGAACTGAACGTTCGATACTCCGCTGAATGGCCGGTCATTGAGGAAAGCCGCGAACCACTCGACACGGCCGATGAATTCCGTGACCTGAAGGACAAGCGCGATTACTTCTCCCCAAATCCCGGCGGGGACGCCTGAGCATCGCGTGTTCCGCAATGTCGTTTCGCGCGGTGCCGAAGGGTTGTTTGCGCCGAGTTTGAATCTCGGGCACGTGGAGCCCTATCATCCCCCCCTGTGGCCGTCCCCGGCCGCGCATTCAACAAGGGACATCGTTCCATGGCAAAAATCTGTTTCATCGGCGCGGGTAGCACCGTGTTCGCCAAGAACGTGCTGGGCGACTGCATGCATGTCGAATCGCTGCGCGGCGCGCAAATTGCCCTGCTCGATGTTGATCCGGTTCGCCTGGCCGATTCGGAACGGATGGTCAACAACCTGAACCGCACTCTGAATTCGGGCATGACCGTGGAGGCCTTTCTTGCCGCCGACGCCGACAAGGCGCTGGCCGGCGCGGACTATGCGGTCAACGCAATTCAGGTCGGCGGTTACCGGCCCTGCACGGTGACGGATTTTGAGATCCCCAAGAAGTACGGCCTGCGCCAGACCATTGGCGACACGCTGGGCATCGGCGGCATTTTCCGCGGCCTGCGGACCATCCCCGTGCTGCTCGAGTACTGCCGCATCATGGAAAGGGTCGCGCCGAACGTCCTGCTTCTGAACTACACCAACCCCATGGCGATGCTGACCGGCGCGGTGCTCAAGGCCACGGGCGTGCACGGCGTCGGACTGTGCCACAGCGTGCAGGTTTGCGCGCCCTGTCTGTGCTCCGAACTGGACCTTCCAGCCGACAATCTGCGCTGGAAGATCGCGGGCATCAACCATCAGGGTTGGCTGCTCGAAATCTCGCGCAACGGCGACGATCTTTATCCCGAGATCAAACGGCGCGCACAACTTCCAGAGTACGCGGGACGCGACACGGTCCGCTTTGAACTGATGAAGCGTTTCGGTTACTACGTTACTGAGTCGAGCGAGCACTCGTCGGAGTACGTGCCCTGGTTCATCAAATCGCGCAGCCCGGAGTTGATAGAACAGTTCCACATTCCGCTGGACGAATACCCGCGCCGCTGCGAGGAGCAAATCAGGGGATGGGCGGAGATGCGCGCCGAACTGACCGGCGACGCCCCGCTGAAGCACGCAAGGAGCACGGAGTACGCTTCCTATATTGCCGACGCCGTCCAGACGGGCGTTCCCTTCACCTTTGGCGGCAACGTGCTCAACACCGGCCTTGTCACCAACCTGCCGCCGCGCGCGTGCGTCGAGGTGATGTGTGTGGCCGACCGCAACGGTGTTACCCCCACCCACGTCGGCGATTTGCCGCCGCAGTGTGCCGCGTTGAACCGGACCAGCATCAATGTCCAGGAACTGGTGATCGAGGCGGCACTGACGGGCCGCAGGGATCACATCTACCACGCGGCCATGCTCGACCCGCACACGGCCGCAGAACTAACCATTGACGAAATCGTCTCCTTGTGCGACGATTTGATCGAAGCGCACCGCGGATGGCTGCCCGAGTACCATTAACCGCCCGCCGCGCACCGCGCAGGAGAACAAGACACATGTCGTGGCTGACTTTCATGAAAGAGGCAATTCGGGACAACAAGACCACGGGGGCCTTTGGCCCCAGCAGCCGTGCGCTGGCCGACGCCATCACCGACCTGGCGGACCTGAAAAGCGCCAAGACCATCGTCGAGTACGGACCGGGCGAAGGCGTGTTTACCGAGGCCATTTTGCGCAAGAAAACGCCCGATTCCTTCTTCGTGGCGCTGGAAGTGCTGCCCTCGCTGGTCGAGGCGACCAGGAGGCGCTGTCCCGAGGCCAACGTGGTGCAGGACAGCGCTGAAAACGCGATTGTCTATTTGCGCGAGGCGGGACACCAGGATTGTGAGGCCATCGTGTCGGGCCTGCCGTGGGCGCGCTTTCCCGAGGAACTGCAGGATCGCCTGCTGGACGCCACCTTCAAGGTGCTGGCGCCGGGCGGGCGTTTTGTGACCTTCGCCTACGCGATGAGCCCCATTCTTCCCTCGGGACGGCGTTTTTTCTCGGGCAAGATGCCGGCCCGCTTTGGCCGCATTCGCCGCTTCGGACCCATTTGGAGGAACCTGCCTCCATGTTTCGTATACATGGCCACCAAACCTAAATGACACCCGCATGGGGACCGCCGCTCCGATGGTCATGGGCGCGGGTCCCTGTCCGCAATTCCCATTACTCCCATGACTCTCATAACTCCCATGGAACTCTGACGAAGGAGTATTCACGCAGGCGGTTCCAGCCGCATCTGTAATCAAGGAGACATACCATGAAAAAGGCGTTGATGGTCTGGGGCGGCTGGGAAGGCCACGAGCCCCAACGGTGTGTGGAAATCTTCGCGCCCTTCCTGCGCAACGCCGGCTACGAGGTGGATGTCCGTGACACCCTTGATGTGTTTGGCGATGCGCCGACCCTGGCCGCGGCCGATCTCATTGTGCCCTGCTGGACATGCGGTCAGCTGACCGACCTGCAGGAACAGGCCCTGTGCGGGGCTGTACGCGCCGGGTCCGGCATTGCCGGCTGGCACGGCGGCACGTGCGACGCGTTTCGCAACAACTGCCAGTATCAGTTCATGACCGGCGGCCAGTTCGTGGACCATCCCGGCGGCACCATCGACTATACCGTGAAGATCACCCGCCCCGACGACCCGCTCATGGCGGGCATCGGCGACTTTAAGATGCATTCCGAGTGCTACTACATGCATGTGGACCCCACCAACGAGGTGCTCGCCACAACCACCTTCACAGGCGCACACGTGCCCTGGATCGACGGCTGCGTCATGCCCGTCGTGTGGAAGCGCGGCTACGGCGCCGGCCGCGTGTTTTACGCCTCCTTCGGCCATATCGCCGCCGACTTTGACGTGCCCGAATGCCGCGAGATCGTGCAGCGCGGCCTGCTCTGGGCAAGCCGGTAGGCGGAGGCTCACGCAAAGCCGCAAAGGCGCAGAGAGAAGTGGAAGAGGGGAACGGAAGATGGATGAGAACCAGATTGCCGCGGTAATCGTTGACGAGGCATACAAGCTTCACGTGCGGTTGGGGCCGGGTCTTCTGGAGTCCGTGTACAATTTGTTGCTGGCGCATGGGATAGAGAGGCGGGGCCTCAAAGTGTTGCGCCAGGCGGTAATTCCTTTGGAATACGATGGAATCCATTTTGAAGAGTCTTTCCGGGCCGACTTGATTGTTGAGAACTCGGTAATAGTGGAATTGAAGTCCGTGGAAAGACTGGAACAAGTTCATCACAAGCAGTTGCTGACATATCTTCGATTCAGCGGCAAACGGCTCGGCCTGTTAATCAATTTCGGCGACACTTTGATCCGGGACGGCATCCACCGTATCGTAAACGGCTTGCAGGGAAACGGGTGGTTTCCTTTGCGCCTTCATTCCTTCGCGGCTTTGCGTGAACGATTCACCTAAAGGATGACCTTGATGGAACCCATGAAGATTGGCGTGATTGGCTGCGGCAACATCTCCGACCTGTATTTCGCGGCCGGAAAACGTTTTGACGCGATTGATATCGCCGCCTGCGCGGACCTCGAGCCGGAACGCGCGGAGGCCAAGGCGAAGAAGCACGGCGTGCCGAAGGCCTGCACGGTGGATGAACTGCTGGCCGACGACGCCATTGAGATGGTGCTGAACATCACCGTGCCCAAGGCCCACCACGAGGTGGCACTGCGCGTGCTGGAGGCGGGCAAGCATGTCTACAATGAAAAGCCACTGACCCTCACACGCGCGCAGGGCACGGAACTGCTGCGTCTGGCGGGGGACAGGGGGCTGTGCGTCGGCTGTGCGCCCGACACCGTGCTGGGCGCCGGCATCCAGACCTGCCGCAAGCTGATCGATGATGGATGGATCGGCGAGCCCGTTTCGGCCACCGCGTTCATGCAGTGCCACGGCCATGAATCGTGGCACCCCGATCCCGAGTTCTATTACGAGGCGGGCGGCGGGCCCATGTTCGACATGGGCCCCTACTACCTG
>CAIJOU010000825.1 GCA_903822375.1 Candidatus Hydrogenedentota bacterium | reverse complement strand
GTGTTGCAGCGTGCGAAAGAATAGAACTTTACTCATTGCCCTGCTTTTGACGCAGTTCACCGTTACTGCGCCGGCCAACAGTTGCCCTGACATCAGCACGGTGCCCGCGGACTTGACGATTCCCCCCATAGAAACAGGTCCTCCCCGGGCAGGGGTGCGTGTAGTTGTCACACCGCCCGAGTATCAAGGCACCGCCGTGCATCATGTTTTGTATCTTCCGGTCAACTGGCGGCCCGGCACGAAATACGCGGTGCTGGTCGAATACGCCGGCAATGGAAACTATCGCAACAAGTACGGTGATGTCAGCACCGGAGAGGTTGAAGGCAGCAAACTGGGGTATGGAATCTCCGGAGGGTGCGATTACATCTGGCTGTGTCTGCCCTATGTCAGCGAAGACGGCACCAAAAACCAGACGGTTTGGTGGGGCGACGTCAACGCCACGGTTGCCTATGCCAAACGCGAAGTGGCCCGGGCATGTGAACAATGGGGCGGCGATCCCGGCAAAATAGTGCTGTGCGGCTTCAGCCGCGGCGCCATTGCCTGCGGGTATATCGGTCTTCATGATGATGAGATTGCCGCCCTCTGGAGAGCCTTTATACCATACAGCCATTACGATGGCGCGCGTGTATGGGACTATCCCGATTCCGACAGGACCGCTGCGCAAACCCGCCTGCAACGGCTTGCCGGACGTCCCAGTTTCATCATTGACGAAAGCAACAGCCTGGCGAAAACGCGTGCGTATGTTGAATCCACCGGCATAAGCGCGCCATTCACCTATTTCCCGCTTCCCTTCCACAACCATAACGACGCTTGGGCCCTTCGCGACATCCCGGCCCGGCATGCCGTTCGAGACTGGCTCAAGAAGACACTGGAATAGGCTTGTTTTCGCACTTCAGGGACAGACCGCCAATTCACTGGATGCCGCACACCGTGCCTGCTATTCCCTCGCCATGAGACATGTTGAACGCGTTGGCAAGGCGGGGTTCCCCCAAAATGTGATGCAGCGGGGAAACCGCCAAGCGGACGCGTTCCTCTCCGATGCCGACCGTCCGGCGTTTCTCGCGTGTGCGCAGAAATACGTGGCGCGGCATGGTCTGACGGTGCGGGTCTGCTGACTCATGGGCAACCATGTTCACTTTATCGCCGCGTCCATGCGCGAGAAGTCGCTGGACCCCGTGTTGCGCAATGGCCTCTCCTTCCTTGTTAGTCAAAGCGGTTTAGAGCGGCTCCAGACCAACCCCATGAATCATAAAAACAACGAACGGCAGGAACGCTGGAGCCGCAACTCCGTTCCTGCCGTTCTGTCGTGTAAGTGTTCTTAGTGGACTGAGTTACTTCTCCAGCCCCTTCACAATCGCCAGCAGGAAGTCTCTGTTATCCGCTGTCACGTAGCGCATCTGTCCGCCCATGCGGTTGAAGCTCTTGTTGTAGCGGAGGTAATAGTCGGGGTTGTCCATCGGCGGCTCGCCCTGGGACCAGTCCCAGTGCGATTCCTGCAGGTCGACGATGACCATGAAATGGTCGTCGATGTGCTTGCCCTGCTGTATCCAGAGGTTCTGCGACATGGACAGGGACTTTTCGAAGATCATGGGGGACATGACGGCCGAACCGATGCTCATGTACACGCCGCCTTCGAGGTTGTTGACCTGGTTGGCGTAGGCCAAGAAGTCGCGCTGGGCGGCACGGCCGATGGCGGCGCCCTGGTTCATCGGGTGGACGTAGATGATGTCATGGCCGATCATGGGATGGCTGGTGAAGGGGATGTTGAGCCGGTAGGCGGCGGACTGGAGGCCGAAGCGCTTGAACGGGTGCGGCACGGGCATCCAGCCGCGCTTGAGGTCGAATGCGCGCACCTGTGTGAGCAGGTCGGCCGCGGCCGCGGCCTGCAGCGGGTCGGTGGCGGCCTTTTCGCGGATCTCGGCGACCAGTTCATCCTGGGACGGGATGTCCAGCCCCTCGCGCTCGACAAAAGCGCCCACGCTCTCGCCATAGCCCATGCCGCGGTAGGCGCCCACGATAATGGCGAGATTGAGGTAGAATCCGGTCTCCTGCCACACGCCGAACTGGCCCCGGGTAACGTTCGCGCGCACATCCTCGCTGCTGTGCCCCTGGAAGGCAAACTCCCAGTCGTGGATGATGCCCGCGCCGTTGGTGGCGAGATGGGTGATCCAGCCGTCCTCCATCAGTTTGATGAACACCGGGGCGAGGCAGTTCTTGATGGCATGGGCGCCGAAGGTGAGCATGCGCGACTTGCCGTTCTCGCGGGCGCGCCTGATGCGCGCGACCGTTTCGGCGATGACCTTCGCGCCGTTTTCGTTCAGCGGCTGCGACAGTTCCGCCGTGGGCAGAACGTGGTCGCGTTCGATGTAGACCTTGTCCTTGCGTTCGGACAGCGGCTTTATGTGGAGCTTGAAACGGTCGAGTTGCGGATGCGGCATGACATAATCCTTCCTGAGAAAATACTGTTTAGGAACTTGGATCATAAATCATTGCCGCGCGTG
>CAIJOU010000824.1 GCA_903822375.1 Candidatus Hydrogenedentota bacterium | reverse complement strand
CATGAACCCCGGCAAGGTCTTCGACTGCGCCTGCAAGGTCGGCGTGGAGTGCGACGGTGAAACGATAGCGCTGCGATTCCCGCAGATCGACCGCGACGACGACAACATCGGGCCGATGGTGTACGCGCACATGAGGGGGACCGAACTGCGCGTGACGCTGGCCGACCGCGAAAACGCCGACATTGAGTTCGTATGGGACGAGGGCGCGGGCGTCTGGCGTGCGTGTGGTACTGCCAACTATTATATCAGCGTCAAGAACATGAATCAGGACCCCCGTTCTGAATCACGTTCCCCAGATGACAATGGAACCGTAGCGCATTTTAGATATTAGCGTCAAGGCGCCAATAGGTTGCACAAACCCGCAGGCTTCGGCGCGGGGCCGGGCACCGGGGCGTATGTGACGCTGATCCACTGCTGGCCGGTGCATACCGGTTTGACGCAGAATTTTCTCCCGAGTGTAAGATTCGTCAGGATATTTGCATATCTATGTATGGTATGGCCCGTTCTGGCCATGTATTGCGTCAGGGAATGAAATACGGAGTTTTGTTATGAATTCGCAGCAACTCGTTGACCTGCACGATGCTGAGGAATACTGGAAAAGCCGGAACTTGGTTCGGTTGGACCAGATGATGTATTACGTGCGCTGGCTTTCTCGGTTCTTAACAGGCCCAGGCGGCAATCCGGGGCTGTCTCACGAGGATGCGCAGCGTGCTTTCTTGGAGCAGTTGGAACGTCGTGGCGATGTTCCGGAGTGGCAGCTCCGGCAGGCCGGTCGGGCGGTGGAATTGTTCCAGAAACACTACCTGCGGCATCGCGCAGAAAACGGCGCGGAAAACGCTGTCGCCGTCTGCATGCATCCATCGGCAGTTCCGGCCACGCTGGAGGCGGCCATGGACGAGACGCGGCGACTCGTGCGCATGCGACATTATGCGCTGACCACGGAGCAGACCTATCTCTCCTGGTTGGCTCAATACCGTGAGTTTGTGCGGATGAACGGTCTGCCGTGGGATGCGCCGGATACGGCACGCGCATTTCTGGCGCATCTGGCCATCCGCCGCGGAGTTGCCGCCTCCACGCAGAACCAGGCATTCAGCGCCATCCTCTTCCTGTTGCGCGAAGTGGCCGGGAAGGATACCGCCTGCCTGAGTTCCGTGCGTGCCCGGCGGGGACCGCACCTGCCCGTTGTTTTGAGCGAGCGAGAGGTGACGCAGGTGCTCGCGTTGGCGGAAGGAACCGCAGGGCTTATGTTGCGCCTGATTTACGGCAGCGGACTGCGCGTAACCGAGTGTACGCGGCTGCGCGTGAAAGACTTGGATTTTGACCACGGCATTCTCTTTGTTCGGGAAGGCAAGGGTGACAAGGATCGCAGCACGCTTCTGCCGGCAAGCTTGTATGCGCCATTGCAGAAGCATCTGGAGCGGATCAAAGAATTACATCAGCGCGAATTGGCCAAAGGACACGGCGACGTGGAACTGCCGCATGCGTTATCCATTAAATATCCCAAAGCGGCATGGGAGTGGGGTTGGCAGTACGTTTTCCCGGCTCGCGAACGCTCGATGGATCCGCGCTCGGGCATGGTCCGGCGGCACCATGCCGACTCGCAGGCTTTGCAGCGGGTCCTGCGGGAGGCGGTCCAACGGGCGGGAAATGTCAAGCATGCCAAGGTTCACACCCTGCGTCACTCTTTTGCCACGCACCTGCTCATGCACGGGGTGAATATCCGCGAGGTGCAGGAGTACCTCGGCCACAAGAGCGTCGAAACCACCATGATCTACACCCACGTCATGCGCGGCCTCAACAGCACCGCCGTCAGCCCGCTGGATGCGCTGGAGAAGGCTGTAGGCTGAAGGCTATAGTCTGTTCGGCAACCTGCGGTGAAATGCTGGTCTTTTCATCGATTTTATCCAGGTTGAAAGCTCCCCGCAATTCCTACCCCTACAAAAGGAAGGGTTTTCTCCCCAAACCGGCCTGTTTTTTGCCTAAAAAGGTTGTTCTCGATCTAAAAAGGTTGTTTTTTATTCGCCCCACGCCCACTTTTCTCGAAAACCGTTGACGGGGATTACGCAATCGTATGGCAGCCCGTCACGGATTGCCCTAT
>CAIJOU010000823.1 GCA_903822375.1 Candidatus Hydrogenedentota bacterium | reverse complement strand
GTTCCCGGCCCGAGCCATCCGGTTCGGACCATCGCTATGAACCCCGATCGGACCACACCGTGGCGGGCGTTGACCTCGGCCGCGTGGCCGGTTGCGCCGCCGAGAAGGCGGCCGACATCGCCGTCGGCATCGCCCTCGACCGCCTCGGACCCGAGACGACTGCAGCGCTTCGGTCCGTGCCACCCATCACAACAAGGAGCAAGTGAAAACACCATGACGAAACCCAAAGCCAAAAGAGACAAGCACACCGAGCTGCCCGACGGCGGCGCGGACATTCCCGCCGATGACGAGTCGGCGCAAGTGGCCATCGTTGCCACTCGAAAATGTGGAAAGCTAAATCCCGCACGCGGAGGGGGGGCTATAGAGTTCCAAATCGGGCGCATCGGCGCGGAAATCTTCCTCCGGCTGCTCTCCAACGAGGGGTCGGGAAGGCACTCGCGCGAGTTCGTTCCCCTCTCGCGGGTGAGGGCCTGTTTCTCGCCCGGCGTGCTGGCAGGCCAGCCATTTAAGGCAAACTTGATGTCCCAGGCGTTCCGCTCCCGCAGCACAACTAACAGTGGTTTCATTACTGCAGTGCTCCGCGCCGAGGGCCTGGCCGTCGAGGACCCCGAGCACAAGGGCATGAGCCTGCTGTGCGGGGACTTCGACGAATGGGCGGAGGCCATGCGCACCGCCGAGCCCGAGAAGAACGGCGACGGCAGCGTGAAAATGGAGCCGCTGGTCCCGCCGAAGCGCGAGAACCCCTTCGCTGCCGCGAAGGACCGCACCCCGAAGAAATCCGGCGGCAAGCGCAGGGAGTCCGCGGCCGATGTCGATGAGCCCGGCATTGCCGATGGCGACGCCACCGACGCGGCCGATGCCGAGCCCTGCATGGTCGACGCCTGACCGCATCCCCGTTTCTGTGTCCATCCCCGCCCGCCGACGCAACAACCGCGCCGGACACCGCAACCGGGCGGGGATGGACCTTTGAGAGCTTGGGCGGGTCAACTCCGATTACCACATTCCATCGCACCTGCCCCGCCCCGGATGCCGGGTGCCCCCTCGCGGCGACGCCGGGGGCACCGTCGGGCATCACCCATCCATGGCAAATTGCCAAACTTTCAGAAACGCCTGGACTCTCTCGCGAGCAGAGCCGAGGCCGAGCAGCGCCTGGAAAAGAGTCCCCAAATGTCCCCGGGGGAGGGCGTTTCTCTCTCCCGCACTGAACCCTTCAACCACCCGGCCCGATCGCGTCGGGCCGCCGGAGCACACAACCATGCACCGCGATGAACACACCCCCACAGTGAGCTTCGAGCTCGGCCCCGTCGTGTGCACGCCTGCTGCCCTGGAGGCGCTGGCCGCCTGCGGCACAGACCCGCTGCACCTCCTGAGCCGCCACGCCCGAGGCGACTGGGGCGACCTGTGCGACGACGACAAGCGGGCCAACGACGACGCCCTGCGCACCGGCGCTCGGCTGATGAGCGCCTACACCCTGCCGGACGGCCAGAAGCTCTGGGTCATCACCGACGCAGAAATCGACAACAAACATCATCGGCAGGCCACCACCTTCCTTCTGCCCGATGAATACTGAAGGAGAACCACCATGACCAAACGCATGATTTGCCCCTACATGGCACCGCCCCCGCCGCCGGTGAAGTCCCGCGTGGTGCGCTTCATCGCGGCGTGGACGCCTGAGAACGCGCGTGCCGTGAGGTGGGCTGACAGGAACCCCGTCGCGTGGGAAATCGTGACCACGGAGCGCAGCCGGGCGATGGGCCTGGGGGCGTCCGAGTACGATGAGGGGGTGCGGCGCAGCACGGACTCGGAGGCGGTGCTGGCGCGCGTCGTCCGGCTGCACGAACTCGTCCTAGAGACCCGCAAGCGTCCCAACTCGCTCTACGCGTGGCGGGCCGCATTCGCGATGGAGCACTTCCACGACTCCGGCTTCACCGGCGGGCTGTTCGTCCAGCACGTCGGCCGCAAGGAGCACTTCCATCTCCTGCTTGATTTCACTCCAGAGACAAGGGCGGAAGTCGTAGCGCGGTTCTCCGCCTGGACCTACCACGGCAGCCCGGTCACGCACGTCACCCTCGACGGGGAGGTCGTGCACCGGTACCCATCACTCAGCAAAACCAAGGCAATGCGGACCGGGCTCGACATTCTTTGAGGACGGGCCGACTGGCACCCAAGCCAGACCCGAGTCCACCCAAACCCGTCCATCGCGGGACCGTCGTGCGCCTGCATCCACGGGCGGCGCGTTGCCAGTGCCCCGCGCAGTTGAGGCGCTTCCGGCGCTGACCGGAAGCGTGCGACAAGGGAACGCCTCGGCACCCGGAGTGCCGAAGACCAAGCGCTCGCGCGGCGTTTGGCGCGTCCACACAAATCCCCAGCGGCGGGACGCGCAAATTCCCGGAGAGACGGATGCCAAACTGCGCCCCGCCTGCGGCGCTGCACCCGGAAGCGTCGAGCGGCGTGACAGCATCCGTCTCTCCCCCTGTACCCAAAGACCACCGTTTCGGCGTGGGGGGCCGGACTGGACCCGGAACGCCCGCGCGGGCGCAAGTCCCGCCGTGAACATAACTATTGAGTCCATGGGCGATGCCAGATTTGGACGCCCGTCGTTCAAAGGACTCACTGGACTCGCACCGGCGACCGCGCCGCATCCAGGCGCCACTCGCCATTCCACACACAGCCCCAACCCACTGGAGGAGCCCCCCATGGCCACCGACCAATCCACCCCCACCCGGTTCCGGTTCACCGACCGGGCCATCGAGGCGCTGCCCCCGAATCCCGCCGACAGCGCCAGCACCGACAAGGAAATCTCAGACGACCTCGTCCCAGGGTTGAAGATCTTCGTTGGCCGCACAGGGACGAAGACCTTCCACCTGCGCTACCGCCTGCTCGGCCGCAAGCGGTGCATCCGCATCGGGCCGTTCCCGAGCGTCACCGTGAAGGACGCGCGCCTGCGGGCGCACGAGTTCAGGGCGATGATTGCCCGCGACGTGGACCCGCTGGCGGAGCGGGCCGCGAAGGCCGCAGTGCCCACGTTCCAGGAGTATTCGCTATCCACCTATCTCCCGTATGCGAAAAGCCGGAAGCGGAGCTGGCGCGACGACGAGCAGAAGATCCACAAGGTGTTCATACCGGCGTTTGGCAAGCGGCGTCTCACTGAGATTACCACGCGCGACATCGTCGCCGCCCTGGACGGCGTGCACAAGCGGCGCGCCCCAGCGACGGCCAACCGCTACTTCGCCGTGCTCATGCGCATGCTCAACCTCGCCGTGCAGTGGTCGTACCTGGAGCGCAATCCGATGGTCGGCATGAAGAAGTTCCGGGAGAACAATGCCCGCGAGCGGTACCTGACAAGCGACGAAATCGTGCGGGTGCTCAAGGAGCTGGAGACGTGGCCCAACCGCGCCATCTCCGGACTGCTGCGCTTCCTGCTCTTCACGGGCATGCGGCGCGGTGAGGCGATGGGCCTCTCCTGGGACCGGGTCAATCTGGACAACGCGACAGTCTTCCTAAACAAGACGAAGAACGGCAAGACCCGCACGGTCCTGCTCAACAGCCTTGCTCTGGAAGTGCTGCGCGACGAGATGCAGGTGCTGCGGAAGGACGGGCACCCGTACGTCTTTCCTGGTCACTTCCGCAACGCGCCCATTGTGTGCCCGACCAACGCCTTCCACAGGCTGTGCGAGAAGCTCGGCATTGCCGACCTCCGCATCCACGACCTGCGCCACAGCTTCGCCAGTTTGGCGGTCAACGCGGGCGCGAGCTTGTACGATGTGCAAAAATTACTTGGCCACTCATCTAGTACAATGACACAACGCTACGCCCACCTCGCGGACCAGACGTTGCGCAACGCCACGGAGAGCGTCGCCACCAGCATTACGGGTGGTGCCCACTGACCAGACCCGCCTGAGCACTGGAGGGCCGTCCCGCTCCGCGCGGGGCGACGGCGGCCCTTCTTTTCCCAACCCACTGCAGGAAAGGATGCCCCCCGCCATGATGGAGATGATTGTCCAAATGTGGACCCTTGGCCCGACGCGCTATCTTGACGCCCACCCGATGGCCGAAGTCGCGGCACGACTTCTTCTCGTGCTTCTGGTGCAGGTCTGCCTTCTGGCCGTGATTGTGTGGGCCTTGCTGCTCCCCGTGTCGCGGCTGGAGCAAGCGGCTGCCCGCTGGCGGGCCTGGCGGGGCCGGTGAGCAAAGAGACGACCCGCGCCTGACCTTCGAGCAAACACCGCAAACACCGCAGCGGGGTGACGCCTGCCCGCAAGGCAAAAAATGCCGTTTTCCCTTGGAAAATGGCCATTTCGGAGCAAACACAGCAAACACAGCAAACTCCGTGCGGGGTCGGGGAAAGAGGGGGTGGATGCCGCCCCAGCAGAGGGGGCCGGTGTGCATCGGCACAGGGGCTTCTGTGTGTGGAGATGTGCACTCGTTCCGCTCTTTGCTGTGTGGAATCATGGGGGCGGGTTCATCTTCTTCGCCGAAGGGGTGCCCAGATGGCTTCTGTATGTGCATGTGTGTGGGGATGTGTATTTGCTCCGCTCTTTGCTGTGTGGGATAAGGGGAGGGGATTCATCATCTTCACCGAGCGGGGGTGGGAGAGTCTCCCGTCCGGCGGTCCTTCCTTTTCCGCCGTGGCGGTCTGGATGGGATGACCTTCGCATGGTGAGAGGGGGACGGGATGTTCCTTCCACATGGGGGCCGGGGAGTTTGCTGAGTTTGCGGCGTTTGCCTCCATTTCGTTGCAGCATTTGGACTTCGGGGCGCACCGCACGGACACAGCGCCAGCGGCGCTTGCAGAGTTTGCCCGGTGGGCAGAGATTTCACATCCTGCTGGCCCTTTGGGGCCGGGGGAAGTTTGCGGAGTTTGGCACGTTTGCCCCCGACCCCTTGCCGCGCATGGACTTTCGGGCGCACCGGTCCTGCGGAGCATCGGCGGAGCCTGCGGAGTTTGCCCTGCGGGACTACTTGGCCTCGGCCCAGTTACTGCCTGCGCCGCACTCGACCAGATTGACCGTCGGCGCGCCGGGGAACATCTCCAGAAAAGCCTGGGACATGCACTCCCGAAGGGCGTCGGCCACCCTGTCCGTCTCCGCCTGCGCGCACTCAACCAGGATGTCGTCGTGCACGGTGTTGACGATGAAAGCATCCAGCGGCTCCAGCCGCTCGTCCACCAGCGCCAGCGCCCGGAGCATGATTTCACCGGCCGTGCCCTGGATGGGCGTGTTCAGGCTCTTCGGGAAGACACTCTGCTCGCCGTCCGCGAAGGAGCGCACCCTTCCGCCTTTCGTCCGCGCGGGACGCCTCGACCGGGCCATCCTCTCCGTTTCGTCGCGCCACCGCCCCAGCCGAGGGTAGGCCGCGAAGAAGCCCCGCTGGAAGCTGGTGGCCTCCTCCAGCGTCAGCTCGACGCCGTAGGTGCTCTTGGCGTAGCCGCACAGCCCCCTGCCCCCCTGACCGTAGAGTGTGCCGAAGCCCACCGCCTTGGCCATCTGCCGCTGCTCCTTGCTGACCGCCTCCTGGGGGGTGCCGAGCACGCGGGACGCGGTCAGCCGGTGCAGGTCCGCGCCCTCGCGGTAGGCGTCGAGCATGGCCTCGTCCCCCGACAGCAGGGCCGCCACGCGCAGGTCGATTTGGCTGAAGTCGGCACCCACCAGCGCCCGTCCGGCTCCGGCCGGGAACAGTCGGCGCACCTCAGCGTCGCGCGGGATGGACTGCAGGTTGGGGTCGCTGCTGGACATGCGCCCCGTGACGGCGCCGGTCAGGTGGAAGCTGGCGTGGATTCGCCCCGTCGCCGGGCTGGCGAAGGACGCCAGCGTGTCGCCGTACTTGGACAGGGGGTCCTGCAGTTTGCCGAGCTGGAGCAGCAGGGACGCCGCCTCCAGGTCCGCGTTCGCCTCCAGCACGTCCGCCGCCGTGCTCAGCAGCCCTCCGGGCGTCTTCTGCCACGCCTCGACGCGGTCTTGGGGCAGCGCGGCCCGCAGCCACTCGCTCCTCTGCGGGTCCGAGTCGAGGTTGATGTCCGCCCCCATGATTGCGCGCACCTGCCGCTCCAGGGGCTCCGCCTTCGCCCGCCACCGGGCGACCAGCGTCGTGTGCGCCGCAGCATCGAAGCCGAACCCGCGCAGCTCCAGGCGGGCCACGGCGCGTTGGGCATCGCGCATGCGCAGGTAGACCGGCTCCAGCCGCTGCATGCGGAGTCGGCTGGTGAGCGCGTCGGCCAGTTGCACGAGGTGGAGTGCGCGCCCCGCCGCGAGGGCCAGCAGCGCCTCCGGCAGCGTCTCGCAGCCCCAGTCGTCCTTCTTCCCGGCCCCGCCGAGCTCGACGCCGATGGACCGGTGCAGCACGCTCTCCAGACCGAGAGCCGCGCGCTTTGGGCCGGTCGGGTCCTTCGCATTCGAGACCTCGTTCGTCAGCGCGTTCCACATGAGCATCGTGCACTCGACGGTGCCCACCGGCACCCCCGCATGGAGGAGGTGCTCCATGAGGCGGACGCCGTCGTGCGCCACCAGCCTGCGTCCCAGCAGCGGGGCAAGTATCGCGCCCAGCTCGCCGCCGCAGGCCGGTCCGTCCACGAGGATGGCGTCCCCGCGCCGTCCGCAGATTTGCACCAGCCGGATGGGTGACAGGTGAGGGTTGGTGCCTGCCTTCGGGTGGTCGGCGTGTTCGGGCAGCTTGGCCGTTTCGATAGCGACGCCCAGCGTGTCGTTCTCTGCCGCGATGCGCCGGACCTCGGCGGCGGCCTCGTTTGGGTCGGTGATGTGATGGTAGGTCCGCTCGCGGGAAGCAGCGGGAGTCGGTGCAGGCGGCGCGGTCTCGGCAGGTGGCGCAGTTTGGACCACGTGCGGCCCGACCGGGGCCGGTGCGGGCGGTGCGCTGTCGGCACGGGGCGCGGGCGCTGTCCTGATGGCCGGCTGGGGGGCATCGGCTTGGCGCTCCCTGATTATCTTGGCCGTGCGGCGGATGGCCGCGGTGATGAACTTGTCCACGGGCATTCCCCGCCGCCACGCTTCCGTGACATCCTTCTGCACTTCTCCGTCGGGACTGTCCGGAACGAAGCATGCGACCGTGTTGGGGAACCCGGCCTCGAAGGCTCTGGCCGCCTTGCGCCCCGCGTCGTCGTTGTCCATGACCAGCGGCACGAGCGTGGCGTTCTTGACTGCCTCCAGCGCCGCATCGCCCAGCGGGGCATTGGTGCCGCCCAGCGCCACGACCGGGACAGCCGACTCCTGGTGGATGAGCGCCGCGTCCAGCAGGCTCTCCACGACCACGACGGTATCTGTCCGCGCCGGGGGCCGGAAGCTGATGACCACCGCCTCCAGGCGCGAGCCCGGCAGGAAGCGGTATCGGCCCTGTCCCTTGTCCTCCCAGCAGCGCACCTGCAGTGCCACGGGGGGACCCTCGGCAGGGTAGTAGGGGATCTGGATGCCGTCGGGCAGGGTGAACTGCTTGACCCAGTGGCCGTCCCTCCTCTGGTACGGCAGCAGGCCACAGCGGTCCCGCCACATCCACCCGAAGTCCCTGACCAGACCCAGGCGCAGCTTGCCCACAGTCTCGGGGGTGAGGCCGCGCTCCCGGTGCAGCCATTCCATGGCATCCGGGTCTTTCCGGAGCCGCTCCTCGCCGCTCTCGACCTGCTCGCGCACGAACCTCGTCCACTTGGCGGGATCGACTATCTCGTTCGGGTTCTCCTCGAACACCTCCGCACGTTCCTCCGCCGGGCACTCGCGCGCCTTGGCCGCCGCTTCCTCCGGGCTGAGTCCCTTGACGATTTCGAGGAACTTCCTAAGCCCGCCCTTGATGCCGCACTGGTTGCAGTTGAAGGTGTTCTTGTCCACCCAGACGGCGAAGCGGTCCTCGCCGCCGCACTCCGGGCAGGGACCGTGGGCGACCCCCTGCGCGTTCGGCGGCCCCAGCACGATACCCATCTCTTCCAGCTCTCTGACGATTCCCATTCCAGCACCTTCCGCTTCGACGTCAGACAAGTCTGTCCGGCGTCCACAGGAGGATAGGGCAAACGCGTGTCGGATGCAAAAGGGCTCCTCCCAGCGGAAGACTACCGTCCGCGTGCCGGACCGGACCTGCCCGGCGGCGCGACCTGCGGGCACTGGCGACCTCCCCATCGGGACACCCCCTTCTCGCGACAGGTGGCTCCGGGCCGGGTCCGGGCCGGGTGGTTTCGTTCGGTCGATGCGCAACGCCCTGCACATTTCTTTGCGCTGCATCGCCGTGCGGAGGTGGCCCAGATGGAGCCCGCCTGCTCCGGTGCATCTCTCCTCTTCCACACCTCCGCGAAGGCTGTGCTATACTCACGCAAAGCCCATGTTTTGTTGCGCGTTTCTCTCCCCGGGCGAGTGGTGGAACTGGCATACACGACGGACTTAAAATCCGTTCCCCGTAAGGGGATGAGGGTTCGAGCCCCTCCTCGCCCACCACTATTTCTTTGCGGCGCAACGACTTTCACGGGGGAGGGGTTAGGTCAACGGACTTTGTGATGCCGCCCCGGTCCATCTCCGGTCCGTCGTGTTCTTTTCACTCCGCAATGCGTTCTGCCTTGAACTGCATGGGTTTTTCGCGAACTCCACCAGAAGGTGCGCAGCACGCCTTCAAAAAGTCCGTTGACCTTGTATGCCGAACTAGTCGGTCTCTATCGAGCGAACCCACCATATTCACTCGTCAGGTGGCCATGCCACGACGGTACAAAACCATCCTTCGCCGGATTTCAACACCCGGTACACTGGCGCCCGTGCCGAGAGGACCATGGCGGCGTCCACAAGAATGGAAAGTTGTGTAACGCAAGTTCTGCAAAAGCTGATGTTCCCAACATGTGTTTTTGCGGGTCTTCTGTTGACCCGGATTTCGGCCTCTCCCGCGTAGGGCCCGGAACCCGGAGGGCGTAGTCCGCAGGGGGCCGGGCCCTAC